>SVKZ01000001.1 GCA_015068165.1 Oscillospiraceae bacterium | reverse complement strand
ATATTGCGAATTTCTCCATCGTCTGGGACATTTCCCGCATCTCCCGGCTTGCCCGGGTGATTATGCAGCTTGCCATTTATGAAGCGCTGTATGTGGAGGATGTTCCTACAGGTGTTGCGATTTCCGAGGCAGTTCGGATCGCAAAGAAATATGACGGCGATGACACCGGTGCGTTTGTAAACGGCATTTTGGGCGCGTTTGCCAGAGGACAAAATACAGAGGTATAAAAATGGGTGTCATTGGATTTGATACCAGTAACTACACTACATCCGTCGCATACTTTGACGGCTGTTCCAGCGAAAACATATCTCAGCTTCTTCCTGTTCGGGAAGGGGAGCTGGGCCTTCGTCAAAGCGATGCCGTATTTCACCATACGAAAAGCCTGCCGGACTTGTCTGACAGGCTGTTTTCGCGTTTGCAGAACCTGACCATTGATGCTGTTGGTGTGAGCACTAAGCCCAGAGCGGTGGAGGGGAGCTATATGCCTTGCTTTATGGTGGGCTACTCTCACGCAAAGCTTCTGTCGGACGCCCTTCGTGTACCCCTGTTCACTTTCTCTCATCAGCAGGGGCATGTGGCCGCCGCTCTTTGGAGCGCAGGGCGTATGGACCTAATAGATACGCCCCACCTTGCCTGGCACTTATCCGGCGGTACAACAGAGCTTTTGCTGGTAACGCCTAACGGTAAAAATGTGGATTGCCAAATCATTGGCGGTACAACGGATATTTCCGCCGGTCAGCTCATTGATCGCACCGGTCAAATGCTGTCTTTGCCTTTTCCTGCAGGAAAAAGCTTGGATAAACTGAGCGAAAATGGGCAAAACCGGGAATTTTTCCGTGTAAAATGTTTGGATATGCATTTTTCCCTGTCCGGCGTACAAAATAAGGTTCAGCAATTCTACAGCAAGGGAAGCACCCCGGAGGATACTGCGGATTACGCTCTGCGCAGTGTGATTTATGCCGTTTCTAAGGCAACCCAGCAGGCAATGGAAGCTTATCCCGGCTTGCCGGTTGTATTTTCCGGCGGTGTTGCTTCCAATTCGCTTTTGCGGAAGGAAACGGCGAAATTCAACCCTGTATTTGCCGAACCCCAATATTCAACAGACAATGCCTTGGGTATAGCTGCGCTAACATACAGACACTTGGAGGATTAAAATGGCAAGAGATGTGTTGTCCGTTGGGCAGATAAATGAATATATCCGCACCCGAATGGACAGCGATCCGAATCTGACCGGTCTCGCCATTCGTGGTGAAATCAGTAACTATAAGGTCTATCCCTCCGGTCATCATTATTTTACACTAAAGGACGAAACAGCGGCCTTAAAATGCGTAATGTTTCGGGGTAGTGCCACGGGTCTTAAATTCCGTCCTGAAAACGGAATGAAAATTGTGGCGATGGGACGCATCGCCGTTTTTCCACGGGATGGCGCATACCAGCTCTACTGTACCGGGATGATCCCCGACGGTGTAGGGGATTTGTATATTGCCTTTGAGCAGTTAAAGAAGAAGTTGCAGGAAAAAGGCCTCTTTGACCCGGCATACAAGAAGCCGCTGCCCAAATATCCGAAATGTGTCTGCATCATTACAAGCGAAGCGGGCGCGGCTGTCCACGATATGCTTCGCATTCTGCGCAAGCGCTATCCGTTGACACAAGTCAGACTTCTGCCTGTCCGTGTGCAGGGCGTGGAGGCTCCCGGAGAAATCGCATCAGCCATCCGCTATGCCAATTACTATAAGCTGGGTGATTTGCTGATAGTGGGCAGAGGCGGCGGCTCCATTGAAGATTTGTGGGCATTTAATGACGAGCAGGTGGCGATGGCGATTTTTCAGTCCCAAATCCCTGTGATTTCTGCGGTTGGTCACGAGCCGGATGTTACCATTTCCGATTTTGTTGCGGATTTGCGTGCGGCTACGCCCTCGAACGGCGCAGAACTTGCCGTTCCCGACAGGGAAGCACTACTGCAAAATTTGGATGCGATGCAGTCGTCCATGCAGACCTGTGTGATAAAATCTCTGGCCTCTGCCAGACGGCACTTAAACACCTTAGCCGACAGTAACGCGCTAAAAGGGCCGGAATCCGCAATTATTATCCGCAGAAACAATTTAACCCACCTGCTGCAACGGCTGTTTGCCGCGCAGGAGAGAGCGACAAACAGGGGTAAAACAAGATTTTTGTCAGCAACCGCCAAGTTAGATGCGCTCAGCCCATTAAAGGTCTTGTCCCGTGGGTATTCGATTACAGAAAATGGACAGGGTGCAGTCATTCATTCCGTAACCCAGGTGAAAACGGGCGACAAAATCCGCATCCGTCTGGAAGATGGTAATGTATGGGCCTTTGTTGAAGAAAAGGAGAATGAAAATGGCTAAGAAAAGCTTTGAAGAAAATATGATTCGTTTAGAACAAATCGTCCGCACCCTGGAAAAAGGCGATGTTCCCTTGGAAGAATCCTTAAAACTCTTCCAGGAGGGCACAGAGCTGGTATCCAGTTGCGGAAAGCTTTTAGACGAAGCTGAACTTACCGTCAAAAAAATCGTCCCAGGCACGGACGGGACGCCTACAGAGGAGACCTTACCCTATGAGCAATAACCTTACTGCGGAATATATCGCATATATTGAGAACTATTTGAAAGACAACTGCCTGAATTACCCAAAAGTACCTCAGCAGACACTGCTGGAAGCCATGCAATATAGCCTCCTTGCCGGTGGCAAGCGTCTGCGGCCTATTTTTGTACTGGATTTTTGCCGGATGTGCGGCGGAGATTGGAAGCAGGCAGTACCCTTTGCCGCCGCTGTAGAAATGATCCATACATACAGCTTAATTCACGACGATTTGCCCTGTATGGATAACGACGACCTGCGCCGGGGCAAGCCCACAAATCATAAGGTTTACGGGGAAGCTATGGCTGTCCTGGCGGGAGATGCCCTCCTGACAGAGGCCTTTTCTCTGATCGCCTCCGCACCCTACAGCGCAGAAGTTCGCATTCGGGCGACTCAGGTTCTTGCGGAATATGCCGGATGCTTGGGTATGGTCGGCGGTCAGACCTTGGATATTCAAAGTGACGATAGGGAATGCACCGAGCAGGAGGTATTGAACATCCAGGAGCGCAAGACCGGCGCACTGATAAAAGCCGCCTGTGTCCTTGGCGTGCTTGCCGGCGGCGGTAGCGAGGAGCAAGTCCTTTGGGCTGGGAAATTTGCCCGGCACTTGGGCCTTGCTTTCCAAATCCGGGACGATATTTTAGATGTGATTGGCACAACGGAGGCTATGGGAAAGACCGTCGGTACAGACGCAGGCAAAAATACCTTTCTAAGCCTCCACGGACTGGAGATTTGTGAGGGGATGATAAAATCCCAAACTGCCGCGGCAATGGATTGCCTGTTCTTCTTTGAAAACAACAGCTATATGCTCTCTCTTGCCCAGAGCCTGATAGACCGCAACAACTAATTTCCCGGGAAATATGTAACGCAGACCCAAACTGGGTCTGCGTTTTTTTACATATCCATTGCTGGGTTCATTGCGTATACATTTTTCTTGTTCAGCTTTTCACGTAGCAATTCAATTGCCTCGCCAAAGCGCTGGAAGTGGACTACTTCACGCTCCCGCAGGAACTTGATCACATTGTTCACATCCGGGTCGTCGGAGAGCCGGAGAATGTTGTCATAGGTTACCCGTGCCTTTTGCTCTGCGGCAAGGTCCTCAGTCAGGTCAGCGATGGGATCACCTTTAACGGCGATTGTCGCAGCCGTCCAGGGTGTACCGGAAGCGAACTGGGGGTAAACACCAACTGTGTGATCCACAAAGTATGGTGCAAAGGCAGAGTCCTGAATCTGGCTGTCCTTAAGGTTTCTGGTGAGCTGATGGACAAGCGCACCGACCATCTCCAGGTGTCCCAACTCCTCAACACCGATGTCGGTCAGCAGGCCCTTTAATTCGTCAAAGGGCATAGAGTATCTCTGGGATAAATAACGAAGGGATGCGCCAAGCTCACCGTCCGGGCCGCCGTACTGGCTGATAATCACGCTGGCAAGCCGGGGGTTGGGTCGGTCGATTTTTACAGGAAACTGAAGCTTCTTATCATATACAAACATTCTTATACCCCCCGATTTGCCGCATATTCCCAAGGCCAGGGATCGTCAAGCCAGCGGTATTCCTTGCCACAGCAGGCCGCCTTGTGGCTAAGAGGACCGCATTGGGCCTCATATTGCTTCAGTGCTTCCTCGTACTTTTGCTTATATTCGCAATAGACCTCCAACGCGTCCTTATCGTCTCTGTGTGTATCGAGATAGAGCGCCAGCTCCTGTATCACAAAAGCAAGGGTCTGTAGCTCTGTCAGGGGTGTAACCGCCTTTTCTTTGTTATTGACCATTCCCATAAATGGTAAATCCAAGCTGGGGTAAAGCGTACCGCGAACAAGGGCTTTTCGCGGCTGGTAGGTGGTTGGATTTTCTCTTTGGAAGGGCACATAGGGATTTGCCAGCGGTGCCACCGGCGGCAGGACCCCTGTTCCGCATTTTTTGCGGTTATGCATTTCCACAGTCATTCCTCCTATAGATTATTGAAACTTGTCGTTCCGGGTCATTCTATGACATTAGATGGTGGAATGTTCATTCGAAGCCGAAGCATACATATTCTGTTATGAGGTGATGATATGAAGCATAAAAATCTTTGGCTGTCCTTAGCACCGGTGTATATATTGATATTGGGCTGTTATTTGTTTGCTGGGATCGGCGGCAGTAAAGCAATCAGTGTGATTGCGGAAAACGCGCCCCTTACGGAAAGAAAGCGTGTAATGATTGATCCTGGACACGGCGGGATGGACGGGGGTGCAACCTCCTGTACCGGCATTTTGGAAAGCAAAATTAATTTGGAAATTGCCCTCCGCGTCAATGATATGATGCATTTATTAGGGATTGATACAGTGATGACACGCACAGAAGATACCTCACTACATACACAAGGCAATACCATCGCGGCGCAAAAGGTGTCCGATCTGAAAGAAAGAGTCAGAATGACCAACGAAGGCAAAAATACGCTCCTGATTAGTATCCACCAAAACCATTATACGGACAGCCGATACAGTGGCGCGCAGGTGTTTTATGCACCGAATGCCGAGAGTATGGATTTTGCCGGGCAAATGCAGGATGCCTTTGTGAAAACCATTAATTTAGGCAGTAATCGGAAAAGCAAAAGGGGAGAGGGGATCTATCTTTTGCAGAAAACCAAGATCCCGGCAATCTTAGTGGAGTGTGGCTTTCTCTCTAACCATACGGAGGAATCAAAACTCCGCTCGGAGGTCTATCAGAAAAAGGTCGCCGCTGTCATTGCCGGGGTTTGCAGTACCTATTTGCACAGTACGCAGTGATTGACAAAAAAGGCCTTATTTTGCTATAATGAAAGAAAAAGGAGTTGCGGTATGGCGAAAAATAAGGTTGTCTATTTTTGTACCGAATGTGGCGCAGAAAGTCTCAAATGGCAGGGCAAATGTCCTGCCTGCGGTGCATGGAATACAATGACAGAACATATCGAGAAACAAATACCTGTGGGTAGACCTACCGTATCCTTTATGCCCGGCAGTGCCAAACAGCTATCCCAGGTCTCCTTTGAAGGCAAGAGCCGTTTTTCCACCGGTATGGGAGAACTTGACCGGGTACTGGGCGGCGGCGCTGTAGCCGGCTCCCTCGTCCTGATCGGCGGTGCACCCGGAATCGGCAAATCCACATTATTACTTCAAATTTGCAATGCCCTTTGCGCCGGAAGAAAGGTTCTGTATGTATCCGGCGAGGAAAGTGAACAACAGATTAAAATGCGTGCCCAGCGTATCGGTGTTTGTGCAGAGGATCTTTATCTTTTGGCGGAAACACGGCTTTCCGATATTATGGACGCTGTGGAGGAATTAAAGCCGGATATACTGATTGTTGATTCTATCCAAACCCTTTATAACGAAAATAATGATGCTATTCCCGGCTCGGTTTCCCAAGTAAAGGACTGCACCATGTCGATGATGCAACTGTCCAAATCCCAAGGGATCACAGTTTTAGTGGTTGGCCATATCAATAAAGACGGTGCGATCGCCGGACCCAAAGTGCTGGAGCATATGGTAGATGCCGTTTTGTATTTTGAAGGCGACGCGAATACATCCTACCGTATTCTCCGGGCTGCCAAAAACCGTTTTGGCTCTACAAATGAAATCGGCGTGTTTGAGATGGGGGAGCAGGGCCTCAACGAAGTACCAAATCCCTCCCAAATGCTTCTGGACGGCAAACCTGTAGGTGCGTCCGGCACCTGTGTTGCCTGTGTAATGGAGGGTTCACGCCCTGTGCTTGCGGAGGTGCAGGCATTAGTGGCAAAGACCTTTGCAAATGTTCCTCGCAGAACGGCTGACGGCTTCAATTTTAACCGTGCAAATTTGCTTTTAGCGGTAGCAGAAAAGAAAGCCGGTATGAAATTGTCTGCTATGGATGCCTATATCAACGTAATAGGCGGATTGCAGATTGATGAACCGGGGGCAGACCTGCCTGTGGTGCTTGCCATCGCGTCCTCCTATATGGATAAACCTCTGCCGGACCATATGGCGGCAATCGGGGAGGTGGGACTAACCGGCGAAATCCGCAGTGTTTCCCATTTAAGTCAAAGATTGACAGAAGTTGCAAGATTGGGGTTTTCTTCCTGTATTATTCCGAAAATAACCTCTGAAAAGTTAGTAATTCCAGATAACTTGCAGGTTTTTGCTGTTAAGAACCTGAAAGAAGCGATCGAGGTTTGCTTATAAAATGAGCCTGTACGATAACTGTACAGGCTCGGTGAAGTAAGATTATTCTTCGTCTGTGAAATTTAGTTTGGATAGGGGATTGGCCTCTGCGGCGATCTTCAGCTCAGTGTTTTCAATGTGGGTGTAGATTTGGGTGGTGTTTAGATTTTCGTGTCCGAGCACTTCCTGAACCGTCTTTACATCGACACCGCCGGAAAGCATCATTGTTGCCGCTGTATGGCGCAGTTTATGGGCAGAAAAGCTGTCTGCATCCAAGCCTGCCAGCAGTAAATATTTCTTTACAAGACGGTGTACGGCGGTTACGCTGATACGATTGTTATCCCGTGATCCGAACAGCGCCCGATTGTCAGATAGTGTTTTTTTGTTGCGTTCAATGAGGTAGGCGTCTATCGCTTTCCGGCAGGGAGTGCCAAAGTACACAAATCGCTCTTTATTGCCCTTACCAACAATACGAAGCCGATCCTCGTATACATCTGTAAGGTTTAGACCCACAAGCTCGCTACGGCGAATACCGCAGTTCAAAAAGACCGTCAGGATCGCATAATCCCGCTTTTGATTTGGCCCAGCGGCGGCTTGCAGAAGGGCTGCAGATTGTTCTAAGGTCAGATATTTGGGCAGGCTTTTCCTTAATTTTGGGTATTCCAGATCAGCCACAGGATTTTCGGTAAGTTGCTTTGTGCGTACTGTTAAATACTTATAAAAGGACTTAAGAGCCGATAATTTCCGGGCACGGGAAGCTGCGGAGATACCGTAGTCCGGCACAGCAGCGTCAGGATTGGATGTTCTGTCATTGGAGAGATAAGACAGGAAATCAAAGATATCTGATGTCTTAATAGTAGCAATAAAGTTAATATCTACATCACGAATATCAATTTCTTCAAGTCGTGTATGGATCGGCATATCATTGCGCATCAACTTCATAAAACGAAAAAACATACGCAAATCCAAATAGTATTCGGAAATCGTCAGCTGAGATTGACCTTTGATGGTTTCGTGGTAGGCAAGAAAATCCCGAAGGATTTGCGGAGAATCAGAATAGCGTTTCATTATAGGAAACCTCCTTAGCAAATTTTTACCGAAATAGCCGAAAGTGGCTCAGAATAGGAACCAAAATTATAGAAGATCGCTCTTGTTACTAATATTGTATCATATATTCACTAAAAACGCAACAAAATTTTTATTTTGTTGCGTTGGATTTATAGAACAATTCAATTATATTGACACAACGCACTTCTTCCCTATGCTTGGGCGGCAAAAAATACAAAACGCAATGCAGGATGTTCTATAGATACCTGTTATAAATACATCAACACATTGAGGTTACCAAATGCACATCATTAAAATTACAGATATTGACCTGCCGGAGCTCTCAGTATTTAGCAAGCTGACCGAGGCACAGCTTCGCAATAAAATAGAACCGAAAAAAGGAATCTTTATTGCAGAAAGCCCAAAGGTCATTTCCCTTGCATTGGATGCCGGCTGTGTACCCGTTTCCTTTCTGATGGAAGAAAAACACATTACCGGCGACGCATCACAAATCATCTCCCGCTGTGGAGATATTCCGGTTTATACCGCCGAACGGGGAATTTTGCAGAAGCTGACCGGCTACACCCTGACCCGTGGCGTGTTGTGTGCAATGCAACGCCCCTCTCCCCTTTCCGCGGCGGAAATTTGCAAAAATGCAAGACGAATCGCCGTGCTGGACGGCATCGTAGATTCTACAAATATCGGCGCAATTTTCCGCTCTGCTGCTGCACTTGGAATGGATGCTGTATTACTCACACAGCAGTGCTGTGATCCCCTGGTTCGTCGCGCTGTCCGTGTGAGTATGGGTACTGTATTTCAAATTCCTTGGGCATATATTCTAAGCGAAACGGTCGGTTTATTGGAGTTTTTGCAACAAATTGGTTTCAAAACAGTTGCAATGGCACTTACCGAGAAATCCGTACGTATTGACGACCCTGCCCTTATCAGTGAAGCACGGCTTGCCATTATTCTTGGCACAGAGGGCGACGGATTGGGTCAAAATGTCATTAAAAATGCGGATTATACGGTGCGTATTCCGATGTATCACGGTGTAGACTCATTGAATGTCGCCGCAGCATCAGCTGTGGCCTTTTGGGAACTGAGAGCGCGATAATTCTTTACTTTTCGACGCACATTTGCTATAATTTTCTCAAGACATATATTAGGAGGATTTCTATGAGTATAAAGAGAATTGGCGTTCTCACCAGCGGCGGCGACGCCCCCGGTATGAATGCGGCTGTTCGGTCGGTTGTGCGTACAGCAATGTACTACGGCATTGAATGTTATGGCATCCTGCGTGGTTATAATGGCCTTATTCACGGCGACGTGATCCGATTGGACGAAAAGAAGATCTCCCATATTATTAATCGCGGTGGCACTGTCCTTTACACCGCCCGCAGCAAGGAATTTATGACGGAGGAAGGACAAAAGAAAGCGGCCTCCACCTGCAAGTTTCTCGGACTCGACGGTGTAATCGCAATCGGCGGCGACGGTACCTTCCGTGGTGCGCATGCTCTTTCCAAGTATGGAATTAACGTTGCCTGTATTCCTGCTACCATTGATAACGATATTAACTGCACCAATTATTCCATAGGCTTCGATACGGCAGCCAATACTGCCATTGATTGCATTGACAAACTTCGGGATACTATGCAGTCTCACGAGCGTTGCTCTGTTGTTGAGGTTATGGGCAGAAATGCCGGTTACTTAGCGATGTATGTAGGTTTAGCGGTAGGCGCGACTGCCGTCTTGGTACCGGAATCCCCTATCGATTTTAACCGGGATGTAGTAGAAAAGATCCGTCAGGCTCGATTTAACGGCTTCACCCACTATATGATCGTTGTAGCTGAGGGCGCGGGAACAGCTTCCGATATTGCCGCAAAAATCAAGGATGCCCTGGACCTCGACCCCCGTGTTACTGTCCTGGGCCATATCCAGCGCGGCGGTACCCCTTCTGCTCGGGATAGAGTCAATGCAACCAAAATGGGCTATCTCGCCGTGGAATTGCTTCGTGCAGGAAAAACGAATCGGGTCGTGTGCACCGAAGGTGGCAGGTTTACCGATATTGATATTAACGAAGGTTTGGAAATGCGCCGACAAATTCAGAAGATTGAGGTTGATGTGCTTGCGGCAATGACCGGAATTTAATAAAGAAAAGGTCTATCAGCCATTTGGCTTGATAGACCTTTTTATGCTTTTGGATGGCATTTGGCGTAAACTGCCTTCAGCTTTTGATTAACCATTTGGGTATAAAGCTGGGTGGAGGAAATATCGCTGTGCCCCATTAGCTCCTGCAGAGAGCCTAAGTCCGCACCGTTTTCCAGCAGATGAACAGCAAAACTGTGCCGCAGGGTGTGGGGTGTGATTTCTTTATCAATCCGTGCGGTTTCCTGATAGTGTTTTAGGATCTTCCAAAAACCCTGACGGCTCATACGGCTGCCGTTGATATTGACAAACAAGGCGGTTTCATCCGGATCGGCAAGCATAGCCTCCCGATAATCCTTAATATAGGCGTTCAGCGCACGCATAGCTGTGGGATACAATGGAATTGAACGAGTTTTCTTTGTGCCACTGCACTTAATAACGCCTACATCCGGATTATAGTCATCAAGATCCAGGTCAATAAGTTCTGTAACGCGCATACCGGTTGCGTAGAGGACCTCCAGCATGGCCTTATCCCGAAATCCTTTAGGATCTACACAGACAGGCTGGGCAAGCAACAGCTCGATCTCACGTCCTGTGAGGACCTGAGGAGGCTTCTTCTCTCCCCTGTCCACCTGAATACTGACAACAGGCGTTTTCTCGACGAAACCAGAAGTAACAAGATAGCTGTAAAAATTCCGGAGACCTGCAAGTGCGCGGGACAGCGTTGCGCCGGAACGCCCACACTTTTCAAGGTAGGACAGGTAGTTGGCAATATTCACTTGTGTAGCATCCACAATAGAAACCTTTTCGCTAACCCGAAGCCAATCAGCATACTGCCGAATGTCTCTGGTATAGGAGGCGGTTGTGTTGGCAGATGCCTTTTTTACCTTCGTCAGGTAATTTTCGTAGGCGTGAATCAAGTCCAACATAGAATAATAACCTTCCAAATGAATTATGGCATAATAGAAACGAAATAAGGTGCGACAAATAGATAATCAAAAAGGATACCTGCAGTAATTGTAGCAAAACAAAGCAGGAATGATTGATGTAAACGAGGGTGTTTGCCGCCAAGACATTGGGCAGCAAATAACAGCTGAACTACCGTTGCAATCCGATCAGATAAAAGAAGCAATGGACAAAACAGCCATGTGGCCGAACCAAATGCACAGGACAAACTGACCATAACCAAGCCGTCGGTAAATGCTTTCATAAACATAATTGGGAAAATAAGTCCGTACAAAGTGTGCCACGCAGCAAACCACATTAGCAGAAGTGGCAGGATGGTGGTAAAAATAGGCAATCCGCCCATCATGTAACCGGCCTGATATAGGTATTCAGAGAAATACCTACCAACATAAAAGCCGGTATATGCACCGAGGGTTAATCCCAAAGACCAGCACAAAACAAAAATCGTCTGGCCGTCCAATCGTACTACTTTGCAAACCTGATTATGTACTTGCATAAATATTCATTCCATTCATTCATAGTATATTCATCCACAAACAATGAATAATGGAGTGTATATAAGGATGACTGCAGGAAAAAACCGCATAATGCCTGATTACTATACACCATTTTTAAGTAAAATGCAAGGTGAAACCCTTGTAGCTAAACATTTTTGTGGATTATGTCAATTTTTATGTAAACATTGTTATGTCAACCGCGTTAACCGACGGTGCAAAATACAAAAGTTTGTTTCCGGTAAAGCAAATGTAGCGTTTTGTCCAGAGGCGTAAACACTATATGTTGTTTTTGTGAAAAAGCACAAATTCCCGCGAGAATCTTAGCAAATTACTAAGTTGTGTAAATTGCACAACTTAGCGCAACCGAGGTTTTTTGATTTTCTTACGCTTCCCGCCCAAGAGCTTGATGCCAACTGCGAGGAAACCACCACCCAGTATAGACAGGATCCCCTTGCCTACCCCGCTGAGTTCTCCGTTCATAAGTAGAATATTGCTGCAGATAAGAATCAGAAAATATACGCCGCAGGTAATTGCACTTATTACAGCCGGCATCCGTCCGGAAAGGATAATGGCAACGGTGCATCCTACGAAGGCTGCTATTATCTGTGTCAGTACAGAGATAATGTTTACTGCTTTTTGGGCCAGACTCTCATTACTGATTAAGAGTGCAGAAATAATCGAAATTAGAATGGCAATAACAACACATACGCCCGCGCCAGCCGTAATTGCCCATACAGGTTGTAAAGTATGTCCCCTGTTAATATGCTTGGCATTTTTCATTGTGGATCTCCCCTTTCGCTTCATTTTATTGCCGTCAGGGCAAAAAAATACCCGGGATTTTTCATCCCGGGTACTTAAATTTAAGCTTCCATTTGCTCTCGCATCGCAGTGATCAGTTTTGTGGCTGCATCCTTATCCGATGCGACTGCGGTATAATAGAATTTGACCTTCGGCTCTGTACCGGAGGGTCGGGCAATCACACTGCCTTTATCACCCAAAATCAGCTCTAAAACATTGGATTTCGGTAATGCAATAGGCAAGGTCTCTCCCGTTTTTACATCTTTAGAGGTGCGTGCGCCGTAATCATTGATTTTTGTAATCATAAGTCCACCAATGGCATCGGGCGTGGAGCTGCGCAGATCCGCCATAATCTTTGCGGCTTTCTCCATAGCGTCAGCACCTGCAAGCTCAACGCTGGTAACATGGGCAAGATAATAACCGTAGGTGTGGTACAGCTCGTTCATTGCATCGAGGATTGACTTCCCCTGCAACTTGCAGTAGGCCGCCAATTCACACACCAGCATAGAGGCAACAACGGCATCCTTATCCCGGGCATAGGTACCTTTCAGGTAGCCACAGCTCTCCTCAAAGCCGAAGATAAAGCGTTTTTCCTGGCCCTTTTCTTCCAATGCGAGGATCTCGCCGCCGATATACTTAAATCCGGTAAGAACCGCCTTCATTTCCACACCGTAATGCTCAGCGATTCGATCGGCCAGCGGAGAAGAAACAAGGCTGCGGACGGTAATTGCGCTCTCCGGAATATCACCCTTTGCGCTCCGAGCTTTCAAGATATAATCCAGCAGCAGACAGCCGAGCTCATTGCCGGTGATCTTTACAAAACTATCTCCGGAAGGCACAGCAATCGCAACACGGTCGCAGTCGGGGTCCGTACCGAGAATGACATCACAGGGGGTGTTGGCAGCCACCTTATAGCTCTCATTCAGTGCAGCGTCGGTTTCCGGGTTTGGATATTCGCAGGTCTTAAAATCGCCGTCAGGCTTCTCCTGACAGGCTACAATGGCGACGTTTGCGCCTAAACGGCCCAACACTTCCCTGACAGGCTCGTTGCCGGTACCGCACAGAGGTGTATAAACCACACTCAGCCCGGATTTTTTAATCAATTCCGGTTCCACAGCTTCGGCAAGCACGGTTTCGTAGTAGCGCTCCCAAAGGCCCTGGTCGATGTATTGAATCAGACCGTCATTCATAAATGCCTGGAAGCTCTTCTCTTCCGGGACAAAATAAGGGATTTTCGCAATGGTTTCTGTAACAATAGCGGCAGGTCCGTCGGTCATCTGACAGCCATCAGGACCGTAGCACTTTACGCCGTTATACTCGCCGGAATTGTGGCTTGCGGAGATAACAATACCACAACCACAACCGAGCTCACGAACAGCGTAAGACAGCATCGGAGTCGGTGCCAGACGGTCATACAAATATGTTGTAATCCCGGCCTCGGCAAAGGCAACGGCGCAAACCTCCGCAAACTCTCGGGACTGATGGCGGCTGTCGTAGCCAATAGCTGCCTTTTTCGGCAGGTCGGTACTGCAAAGCCAAGCGGCCATGCCCTGCGCCGCTCTGCGAACGGTATAGACATTCAGCCGGTTACTACCGATACCCATAATGCCACGCATACCGGCAGTACCAAATTGAAGGTCAGAAGAGAAACTCCCTTTCAGCTCTTCTTCATCGTTTTTCATATTCTTAAGCATTACCTGAACATTTTCAGGCAAGCCGGCATTGCACCAAAAAGAATAACGTTCTAAATAATTCATGATTCATCCTCCTAATTTTCCAAAAAAGCAGCTCAAATCTAATTGAGCTGCTCTTTCTTTTTACTCTTCTGTCTCAACAGCATCGCTGGCAACGCGCTTTTCCTGCGCCTCAATCAATGCGTTGAACTTAGCTCTCGTATCTTTTACATCTTCAAGGGAAAGGGCGATTGCTTCCTCCGTACGACGGAGCGCATCGTTCATATAATCGTTACTGGCCTTGCGAACCTCTGCCATACGGGCCTGGGTCTGCAGAACCATTTCCTGACACTGACGCTTGGCTTCCAGATAAATAGCCTCCTCGGAAACTTTGGCTGCAGCCTCTTCCTGCGCCTTGCGTATAATAGCCTCAGCTTCCCGGCGGGCTTGGCCGATCAGTTCGTTGCGGGAATCCACAATAGTGCGCGCCTGCTTCAGCTCGACGGGCAGCTGTGCGATCACCTCGTCCAGCATATCCAGCACCTTATCACGCTCCAGAATGCATTTATCGGCAGCCAAAGGCATCGCGCGGGCATCCTGTACCATATCGTATAACGCGGAGATGATCTCTTCAATATTCTGTTCGTTCATTTTCTATTTCCTCCTTGAGTTGCGTCAGCAATTCTATTTTTGAAGTCAGGTATAATTTCCTCTGGTAAAAAGTCTGACAGATCTACATTGTATTTACCAAGCTCTTTAACAGTACTGGAGCTCAGGTACATATACTGGTGCTCTGCCGTTAGGAACATTGTATCCAATCCAGGGTTGATTTTATGATTGATCAGAGCCATCTGAAATTCATTTTCAAAATCAGAGCCGGCGCGCAATCCTTTTACGATCACGCAGCTTCCCTTCCGACGGGCATATTCCGCAAGAAGCTCATCTGAGGCATCTACCTCCACATTTGGCAGATCCTTAACGACGCGGCGGATCATATCCACTCGCTCTTGTTGGGTAAACAGCGGATATTTTCCCGAATTGACCATAACGCAGACAATAAGCTTATCGAAAATGTTAGCCGCGCGGCGAATAATATTCAAGTGGCCGCTTGTGATCGGATCAAAGCTACCGGGATAGATGGCAACCTTCACACCTGTGCCTCCCCTACTGTGTCTTTACGGTAGATTGTAAGAACTGTGTTCCCATACTTATAGTCCTTAGATCGGGTATATCCGGAAAATTCTGCCGGCAGTGCCTTTCCAAATGGACATTCTGCAACTATTATACCATTAGTTTGTAAAATGTCAATTTCTGTTATCAATTTTAACGCATTTTCCAAAAAAACTTCTGCATAAGGCGGATCCAGGAGAATAATATCGAATTTTTCCTTGGTATTTTTCAAAAATGCAAGATAATCGCTGCGGACTACACGCCCTTCCTTTTCCATCTTAGCAAGACGCAAATTTTCCCGGATCAGCTTGCAGGACTGTTCATTGTGGTCCACAAATACGGCCTGTTTTGCGCCACGGCTAACGGCCTCTATTCCCAACTGTCCCGTACCGCCAAAAAGGTCCAGAACAACAGCCCCGGGCAGGTCAAACTGAAGAATGCTGAACATCGCCTCTTTTACCCGATCCGCAGTGGGGCGTGTATTTTGACCTTCCGGTGTTTTGAGGCGAGTACCCCGCGCCGTTCCGCTGATAATACGCATTATTTATCCTCCTCTTTGTTTCGGAAATGGCCATATACCGCCAATGCGGCATTCTTAGGTAAGACAATCATCAGTTCCTCAACAGAAGCTTCACTGATAGCGGCGAGGGATTTGAAATGTCGCAGAAGCTGCTGCTTCCGGACATCGCCAATACCGGCAATCATATCCAACTCCGAGTAGCGCAGGCGTTTGGCGCGTAGTTTCTTCTGATAATTGATAGAAAACCGGTGGGTTTCCTCCTGGATTGCACCTACAAACGCGAAGATAACAGACTCATTATCTATCCTTATTTCTTCACCTGATGGGGAAACCAGTGCCCGTGTACGGTGTCGGTCATCCTTTACCATTCCGAATACCGGAATCTCTATTTGAAGGAAATCCAACGCCCGTTTTGCTGTGGCCACATGGGTTGCACCGCCGTCGATTAGCATAAGGTCGGGTAGTTGGGCAAAACTTTCATCACCATTCTGATAACGGAGCAGACGGCGGGTAACAGCCTGGAACATGGATTCATAATCGTCTGCATGGATAATGCCCTGAATTTTGAATTTTTTGTATTCACTCGGTCTGGGCTTTCCATCTACAAACACCACCATACCGGCAACAATATCGCTGTTGCCGAGATTGGAAATATCAAACGCTTCAATACGGTGAAGGTTTTCAATTCCAAGCTTCTTACCAAGCAGGTGCACACGTCCCAAGTGGTGGGCCTCTTTATCGGTAAGCCGTTGTGCTTCCTCTTTGGCATTTTCACAGGATAGCTCTACAAGATGGCGGTTATCTCCCCGTTGTGGCACGGAAATATGCACATTTTCGCCGGATTTTTCACCGATATACCGGGATATATGCTCGCTGTCTCCAATTTGAAAGGGTAACAAAATCCGTTTGGGAAAGGTCTCCCTGTCAAGGTAATACTGGGCAACAAGGGTGGAAACCGCTGCAATCGGATCCTCCGGCACAGTGAACACCTGATACTCCTTATGAATCAGATCACCGCCAATATAATGCAGTACGGTAAAGCAGGCCTTGTCCACCGTACAACCATATCCGATTACGTCCGTATCTCTGTTTTGTCCTGCGGTTACAAGCTGTTTCTGTCCCAAGCGTTCTACTGCATTCAGTTTATCCCGTAATACTGCCGCCAACTCAAAATTTAGGTCATCAGAAGCCGCAAGCATCTGCGTACGCAGGGCTGCTGCAACCGTCTTGTACTTTCCCTCCAACAGAAGTTTTGCCTGTGCAATGGCATCCAAATACATCTCACGGGATTTTCCGGGAAGGCACCAACCCGCACACTGTTCCATATGGAAATGCAGACAGGGCCGATCCTTTCCAATGTCCCGCGGAAACTTTTTGTTGCAGGACGGAAGCTTAAGCATAGTGTTCAGCGCTTCTATAATTCCTTTGGTAACGCCCCGACTGCCAAAGGGGCCGAAATACTGGGCACCATCCTCTTCCGGCCTGCTGGCCATTGTTATCCTGGGATATTGCTCTGCTGTGTCTAAACGGATGTATGGATAGCCCTTATCGTCCTTCAGCAGAATATTGTATCGGGGCAAATGTCGCTTGATAAGGGAGCACTCCAATACCAGCGCTTCGAACTCGGAGTTTGCTGTGATCACATCAAAATCGGCTATCTTGCTGACCATAATCCGCGTTTTGGGTGAATGGGACGCGGTGTCCTGAAAATACTGGCTGACTCGGTTCTTTAGCTTCTTTGCTTTTCCCACATATATGACCTGCCCCTGTTTATCCCGCATTATATATACGCCCGGAAGCAGTGGCAGAGTCAGTGCCTTCATTTTGCAAAGTTCAAAATTATCCATAACTTGCTCCAAAAAATCCGCCTCAATGCTTCTTATGGCATTGGGGCGGAAATATGTTAGTATCAGGCGATGTCCTGCTGCAGCAACGCATCCAGCGTATCTACTGCCTGAATTTCATCTGCACCATCGGCTGAAATCGTTACAACACTGCCGGTAACAACACTCAATGACATAACACCAAGAAGGCTTTTGGCATTCATTTTACGATTTTCAGACTCAAGCCAAATATTGCTTGTGAAATCGTTAGCCTTCTGCACAAAATAGGTAGCCTGTTTATTATAAAGACCGGACTCGCAGTGAACAATAATTTCTTTACTGTACATAGTAAAATTACCTCATATCTGCCCAGTTGGGCGTATTCATCCACAGATATATGATACCAAATCTCTGGAAATTGTCAACCCATTTTAGCGAAATTCTGCGATCGTAACGCCATCCTCGCCCTCACCGTAGACACCGAGACGGAAAGTTTTTACAAACTTGTTCTTTTTCAGTGCTTGGTGGACCGCGGTACGAAGTGTTCCCGTTCCCTTGCCGTGGATGATCCGTACAGTATGCGCATTTCCTCTCATTGCCTCATCCATATATCGCTCAAGAACACAAATCGCTTCCACAGAATCCATACCCCGCAGATCCACCTCGGAGGCCGGCGCAGATACATTCATCTGACGCCCGGAATGGGCAGGCCGTGCAGTCTTCTGTTTGTAGGGATTGTCATTTTCCAGTAAATACACTTCGTCTTGCTTGGCTGTCATTTTCAGGATACCGGCCTGCAGCTGCAGTGTGCCGTCTTTGTTGATTGCAATAACGCTTGCCTTTGTGCCAAGCTTGAGGAGTTCGACGGTATCGCCCACCAAAAGCCCTCTGCTGGGCGCTGGGCGGACTTTTTCGATTTGTCCGGCACGGATGCGGCTTTCGGCGTCATTCAGGCTCTTACGGAGTTCTGTTTGGCGCAAATTCACATTTGCGGTATCCCCTTCGGTAATTTGCTTTTTGAGTGCCTTGAGTTCCTCTGTTGCCGCATTGGCAGTACGGCGGGCATCTTCAATAATAGCCTGTGCCTCACGGCGAGCCTGCTCCAGCGCTTTTTCGCGCTCCCAGTCAAGCTGTTGGCGGTATTCTTCGCTTTTTGCCTTAATATTGGCAGTTTCCTGACGCAGATGCTCGGTTTCCAGTCTGGCCTTTTCCATCTGCTGACGCTGCTGTTCAAGCTGACCGAGGACTGTCTCAAAATCCCGGTCGCTTTGTCCCACCAAATCGTTTGCTTCTTTCAGAATATCTTCAGAAAGTCCCAATCTCCTTGAAATAGCAAACGCATTGGATTTACCGGGAATGCCAATAAGCAATTTATAGGTGGGCTGGAGCGTTTCTACATTAAATTCGCAAGACGCGTTTACAACGCCCTCTGTGCGCATGGCATATAGCTTCAGTTCGGCATAGTGGGTGGTGGCCATAACCTGACTTCCCAGCTTCCGGCAATACTCGATGAGTGCAACCGCCAAGGCCGCACCCTCAGCCGGGTCAGTACCGGCACCAAGCTCATCAAACAGAACCAACGTGCGGTCATCACAATGTTTCACGATCTCTACGATGGTTCGCATATGGCTGGAGAAAGTGGATAAGCTTTGTGCAATAGATTGCTCATCGCCAATATCCGCCAGAATCGCCTCAAATGTGGAAAGCTCGCTTCCATCCCCTGCGGGAATGTGCAGGCCGCACTCAGCCATAAGAGTAAGCAGACCTACGGTTTTCAGCGTAACGGTTTTACCGCCGGTATTGGGGCCCGTAATGATCATAGAGTCGAAATTACCGCCCAAATTTACGGAGATAGGAACAACCACTTTCGGATCAATCAGGGGATGCCTTGCTTTTCGCAGGTCTACCCTGCCACGGTCATTCATAGTAGGAGGCCAGGCCTTCATCCGATAGGCAAGCCGGGCTTTGGCAAAAATGACATCCAAACGGATGAGCAAGCTGCAGTTTTGCAGGATTTCCTCCTGTTTTGCAGCTACATCTGCGCTCAATTCCGCTAAAATTCGCTCAATTTCCTTCTTTTCCTGCAGTTCCAGCTCCCGAAGCGCGTTATTGGCATTCACCGCGGACATCGGTTCGATGAAATAGGTGGAACCGGTGGAAGAAACATCGTGAACAAGACCGGGTACATCGTTTTTGCACTCGCTCTTAACAGGTACAACATAGCGTCCCTGACGGATGGTAATGATTGGTTCCCGGAGAAGCTTTGCGTAAGCGGGAGAGGAAATCACCTTTTGTAAGGTGTCCTTAATTTTTGCGCTCTGGATACGCATATGGCGGCGGATGTCAGCAAGAGTGCTACTGGCATTGTCTGCGATCTCATCCTCGGAGAGAATTGCACCGAATATCTTGTCCTCCAGATACTTATTGGGGCAGAGCATACGAAACAGCGGGTCAAGAACCGTATCCTTCTCATCGTCGGAAATGTAGCTCTTGACATTACGTGTACAACGCAACACGCCGGCAACAGCCAATAGCTCTGTCGGATGTAGTGTGCCGCCCCGTTGCGCCCGTTCTAAGGACGGTGCTACGTTGGTAACGCCGGCGAAGCTCGGATTTCCCTTTTGTGTGCAAAGGTCAGAGGCAGCCGTGGTTTCATCCAGCAAAGCAATTACGTCCTCCAAATCGGAGGTCGGTATTAAATTTCTGCAGGCTTCCTTTCCCTCCTGACTGCCGGCACAGTCGGCAAGCATACTAAGAACCTGATCCAGTTCCAGCTTATGCAGGGATTTTTCGTACAATTTCAGCATAAATAACTCCTAAACTACTGTGTCATTGCCAGTAGTGATTTGTAAAAGTCCAGCGCAGAAAATCCGCGCTCAAGTTGGGCGCAGAGATAGCTTTCCGTAAGTTGGGAAAGAAGCTCCAGCGTCTCCTCACCTACCTGAAAGGAAAACAACTTCTTGGGATGGCAAAAGCAGATATACCGCATTGCAGACAGTAAACTTTCGTTGATAGGAATACGAATACCGTCCGATTGTGGGTCGCGGCAAGTACTGCATTCCAGTATTCCCTGGGAAATATCCAAAAAATGGGGCGTTTCGCTTCCGCAATGGTTACAGCCGGATAAATCCGGTGTGTAGCCAGCCAATGCAGCACAGCGCAGTTCAAATACAGCCTTAATTTGCTGATGGGGCAGTTTTGTGGATGCGATTGCATAAAGGCAGTTAAGCACCAGAGAAAGCAGTTCCCCACCCGGGGCATCCTCCTGAGAAACCACATCAGCCACCTGGGCGAAATATGTACCCAGGGACAAATCTGCAATATCTTTGTGCAGTCCCTGGAACAGCTCAATGCTGTGCGCTTCGTTAACGGTGTACATTCCTCGGTAAGAAAAGAGCGTAAACTCTCCGTACGCCAAAAGCTGACAAGGTGCGACCAGTTGGCTGTTCTTTCGGCGCAAACCTCTCACCTTTACCGTAAGCTTTCCCTGATCCTCGGTCAGCAATGTCAAAATGGCATCCGAATCTTTATATGCAGTTACGCGCAGTACAAGCCCCCGTACTGTCAGATACATAAGCTTCCTCCGACCGTTTGGCCTCTTGATAGTAAAGATACATTTCCGGCGCACCGGTTTCCAAAAAGACTTCCCAGTAAAATGCAGAATCCATAACTATCCCTCCGGCAATAGGATTTACCAGTTTACCGGGAGATACCCGTGGAAATTATTCTCTGTAACCAAAATTCCGCACAAGGAAATCGCTGTCCCGCCAGTTTTCCTTTACCTTGACCCAGGTTGTCAGGAAAACCTTTGTTCCCATAAATTTCTCGCAGTCCTGGCGGGCGGTCGCGGAGATTTTCTTAAGCATTTCTCCGCCTTTGCCGATAATGATGCCCTTATGGCTTGCTTTTTCGCAGTATATCGTGGCATCAATATCAATAATTCCGTTATCCCGCTCAGAAAAACGGGTGATTTCCACCGCAGTACCGTGAGGAATTTCCCGATCCAAGTTCCACAGAAGCTTCTCCCGGATAATTTCGGCCATCACCTGTCGCTCCGGCTGATCGGTTGTAAGATCCTCCGGGAACAGGAACGGTCCTTCTTCAGCATATGCCGAGCAGGTATTAAGGAGTGCATCTACCCCATCGCCTGTCCGGGCGGAAATGGGAATAATGGCCTTAAACTCTGCGGCTTTGCTGTATGCGTCAATTACCGCAAGAAGGCCTTCTTTTTCGACAGTATCAATCTTATTGATAGCCAAAACAATGGGGCAGTTTTTGGACTTAAGCTGTTCAATCAGTACCTCTTCCTGCGTACCGACAGAGGCAATCGGCTCAACTACCAAAATTGTTAAATCCACATCGGAGATAGACTCTTTAGTTACCCCAACCATATAATCTCCCAGCTTTGTTCTGGGCTTATGGAAGCCGGGGGTATCCACGAATACAAACTGGGTATCCTCTCGGGTTACGATGCCGCAAATACGGTTACGGGTGGTTTGGGGCTTATTGGAAACGATGGCAATTTTCTCGCCAACCAAATAGTTTGTCAGTGTGGATTTTCCAACGTTTGGTCTGCCTGCAATAGCAATCATTGCTGTTTTTGTAGTCATAATTTTCTCCTCTGCCGTCGGGTTAGTCCCGTTTCAATCCGGGAATTTTGGAGGCAATCTCCTCTTCCCTTTTTCGCATCTGTGCTTTTTGCGGACCTTCATCCAAATGATCGTATCCCAATAAATGGAGCATAGAATGGATGGTTAAATAGCCGATTTCCCGCCGAAGGCTGTGGCCGTAGGCTTTCGCCTGGGCATCAGCTCCCTGTAAGGAGATACACATATCCCCCAAAGGACAAAGTCCTGTCTCCGGGTCTATGTATGCCTCCCAGTCAGAAATCTCTTCACCGGGTGTCAGCTGGAACATAGGAAAGCTGAGAACATCAGTAGCCTTATCCAAATCCCGGTTCGCCTTGTTAATGGCGCGGATACCGTTATCGTCCGTAACAAGTACGTTGATTTCACAAGGTACTGGGATATTCTCCTGCTCTAATACCGTTTCTACTGCTTTGGTTATTACCTTTGAAACCAATGGATTTTTCAGGGAAAAGCCGGAAAAAGCCATAGATATATGCACTTTCTTCATTATTTTTTCCTCATTTCTGATGCCCGTTTGCTCTTTTGTATCGGCTCGTGTTTTTTATCGGCTCGTTCATAGGCAGAGATAATCTCCTGCACCAGTGCGTGTCTTACTACATCCGCCGCAGTAAGACGGCATATAGCAATGTCTTTTACATCTTCCAACACCCGCATAGCGTCCTTGAGACCGGAAGTCTTATCGCTGGGCAGGTCAATCTGGGTTACGTCGCCGGTGATGACAATTTTAGAACCAAAGCCAAGACGGGTCAGAAACATTTTCATTTGCTCCTTCGTCGTATTCTGGGCTTCGTCAAGAATAATAAAGCTGTCATCCAATGTTCTGCCACGCATATAGGCAAGGGGCGCAACCTCAATGGAACCCCGTTCCTGATACTTTTGGAAGGTTTCCGGGCCAAGCATATCATATAGTGCATCATACAGCGGGCGCAGATAAGGGTCGACCTTATTTTGCAAATCTCCGGGCAGAAAACCAAGCCGTTCACCGGCTTCCACAGCAGGTCGCGTCAGTATAATGCGGTTCACAGACCGCTCCCGAAACGCCGCAACCGCCGCCGCAACAGCCAAGTAAGTCTTGCCGGTACCAGCAGGACCTACTCCGAGCGTAATGGTGTTGTTCATAATGGCTTTCAGATATTTTTGCTGTCCGACAGTTTTGGCCTTAATGGGCTTTCCCTTGGCAGTGATGCAAACAACATCCTTTGCCATTTGCGCTACCTGATCGTCGTTTCCTTCACTAACAAGGGTCATAAGATAACGAACCCGCTGTTCGTCAATGGTCTCTCCTTTTGCGGCAAGTCGCAAAAGCCCCTCTAAGGTACGGGCGGCTTTATCCGCATTTTCCGGATCGCCGCTGATTTTCAGCTCCGTTTCCCGATTGACAATTTTCACCTCAAAGGCATCCTCAATTCGGCGGATATTCTCATCAAAAGACCCAAAAACACTAATCAGGTCCTCAACACGCTCGGCATTTACAATTCGTTCCGTTTGTTTACTCATTTCGATTTATTAGCTCCTCGTCTTTTGTAAGGCCAATTTGTTCGTGGCAGCTGTAGATTGCAGAAAAACGACAAATATCATCGGAAACGGACAGGTCAGTGTTTTCCTGCAGAATCGTTCCATCTGTCATAATGCTTTGCAGGTAAGTCCGGCAGGCTTCCTCCATATAGGAAAAATCCTCCTTTTGTCCTACGGTGGTTTCACAGTGAATAATCTCCTGCGTAACAAGCGCTACAGGCAATGTAAAACCGCCCGGCAGCATTAAATATGTCTTTTTATACATTTTAACACAAGTGGTATCGTAAATTCCACTATCTTTGAAGAAATTTATTTGTTTTTTTCCAATAATTAAGCTGTATTTTCGCTGAACAGAGCCTGTATCCCCTCGAATTAACCCGCAAGAGGGCGCAACTGCCTCCAATTTTCTTTCCGTCTCCCCAAAAATTGCCGCTTCTGCGCCTGTAAGCTTAATGGATATGCCATAGTCTTTATAACCGGATACCAGTAAATCCCCTGCTTTCACTGCCTGACCTACGGTGCAAAGCTGCGTACCTTTTAGTACTGTAATTTGCCGGACAATGGCATCTTGGGAAGCAACAATGCTACTTGGTGCCTTATCCTCCTCCATTTTGGTTTCCTGTCGTTCGCGAACGGAAATCACAGCCACACAGCCCTTTGTATTGACTCCGGCCCATTGTAAGGAAGGTATTTTCTCAAGCAATGCATTTTTTACCTGCTCACTTCTGACTTCTCTTCGGTTTGCGCCAAAATGAATGCCGCTGCTCTGGGCAGCTTCTATAATCAGACGCTGGGGTACTGTAACATTGCCCTCAACTTCCACAAAAAATACCCTGCCGGGACCCACAAGAACAAACAGCAAGTAAATCAGAACCCCAATGGTAAGCACAGGTCGGCGCAGTAGTGCCTTAATTTTCCAGTGAATCCCTTTGTGCCGAACAATCTGAATCTCACAACCGCACTTTTGCAATACATCCTGCAACCGGTAACTGTCCGATTTAGAAACCGTAATATGGATTGTGATATCGTCTATGTAGCAAAAATCAAGGATGGATATATTCCATTTTATAAGCCGATCCAAAATACCGCTTATGTCTGCGCTTCTGATTTGCAACACAACAAGACCAAATAAGGACATCCACATTATTTCCCCACTCCCCTGAAAAGCGCAACGGCATCAATTCTCCCACAAACAATGATCTGTTGCTTTGTCATTTTCATAAGTCGCAATCCACACCCGGAAATCTCAATCTGCCCATATCGAACCTTGACACAAATACTTGTTTCGCTATACTTTGTTACGCCGCAATGGTTTTCTATTAACACACGCCGATCTCCAAGTATTTCAACAAGCGATTGTCCGGGAAGAGATTCCCCCGGCAGATCCGCGGCAAGTGCCAATTTATCTAAAATACCAGCATTTTTATGCAACCCGATCAACTCCTTTTTATAATTCTATGGACTTGAGGGATGATACTTGCCAGTTGCGCATAGTTTCTTACAGAGGTGATCCTATGAATTGGAAAAGAACGATTTCCCTTTCTGTAACTGCTCTTGTTATGGTTTTGATGATTTTGGACACAGAAATGGCATTTTATGCAGCAAACGAAGGCATAGATATTTGTTTAAGGACCATTATTCCCTCCCTTTTTCCGTTCTTTTTCCTATCCGGAATAATCAATAGCGCTCTTATCGGTGTAAACTCGCATTTTTTGCGCCCGTTATCCCGGCTATGCCGCATACCTGTCGGAGCAGAGTCATTGATGATATTAGGGCTTACCGGCGGGTACCCTGTTGGTGCGAATGCTACCTATACAGCCTATGTATCGGGCAGTATGAGCAGAAGGTCCGCTCAGCGGATGATCGCTTTCTGCAATAACGCAGGACCGGCCTTCGTTTTTGGAATCCTGTCTCCTTTGTTTGAAAATAGACTTGCCTGCTGGACATTATGGGGAATACATATATGCACGGCAATCCTTGTTGCTGTGCTTTTACCGGGTGCCGAAACGGAAACCTGTATAGAAACAAAAAACAATTCCGCAAATGTTACCCAATTCCTTCAAATGGCGATCCGAAATACAGCTACCGTGTGCGGTTGGGTCATATTGTTCCGAATTGTAATGGGTTTTCTTGATCGGTGGTTTTTGTGGCTGCTTCCGAAGGAAATACAGATTCTGTTATGCGGGCTTCTGGAGCTGTCCAACGGATGTATTTCCCTTTCGGGGATTGTGTCTGACGGATTGCGTTTTGTGCTTGCAACGGTGTTCCTTGCCTTTGGCGGCGTATGTGTAGCGATGCAGACAGCATCTGTAATCGGCGACTTATCAACAAAAAGTTATTTACTTGGAAAAGGGATGCAAACTGCACTCAGCCTACTTTTTGCGGGCATTATGCAAAATTTTCTGTTTCCTGCAGGCACTGTTCATCTGCCGTTCTTTCTCTATATGCCCGGAATTTTCGTGCTGTCCTTACCGATTTTGAAAAAAACAGTAGCTTTTCCTGCAAAAATAAGATATAATAAAGAAAATTCTCCGGAATAAAGAGGTGCGGCTATGCTCTTTAGAAAGAAAATGCAAAAAAATTGTTTTCACTGTCTTCACGCTACCATCGTAAGTGAGAATGAAATTCTTTGCACAAAACACGGTGTCCGTTCGGGCGAAACTCCCTGCTATCGCTTCAAATACGACCCCTGCAAGCGCATCCCTCCCCGTCCCAAGGCACCTGATTTCAGTGCCTACGACCAAGACGATTTCTCTTTATAAATACCAAGACGCCCGGGTTCACCCCCGGGCGTCTTAAACTCATATAAGCATTTGTAGAAAAGCATCTTCCGATAAAATCGGAATACCAAGCTCTCTTGCCTTGCGTTCCTTGGAACCGGCGTTTTCACCGACCACCACATAGGTGGTCTTTTTGGATACGGAGCCAGCGGCCTTTCCGCCGAAGGCTTCGATCATTTCCATTGCTTCCTCTCTGGTAAATTTCGTTAAGGCACCGGTAAGAACAAACGTCATTCCGGTAAATCTACCATCCAGCACAGCCTTGGTGCTATTAAAGTTGACACCGCAAGCCCGGAGTTTCTCAATCATTCCCCTGGCCTCCGGCTGCGAAAACCAATCGCAGATGGATTGTGCCGTAACAGCACCGACATCAGAAACGGCAGTAAGGGTATCTATATCTGCGTCCATTAGTGCATCCAATGAGCCAAAAGTAGATGCCAACACCTTTCCGGTCTTTGCACCCACCTGACGGATGCCAAGGGCATAAATCAGGCGGCTTACATCTCTGCCTTTACTCTCCTCAATGGCAGAAAGAAGCTTCTTTGCCGCGGTTTCACCGCTACGCCAAAGGCTTTTCAGCTCGTCCAATGTCAGGGAATAAATATCAGCTGGAGAACGCAGATGACCTTTTTCGATCAATGCTTCCACAATGGCCGAGCCCAAGCCCTCAATATCCATCGCATCCCGACTGACAAAGTGAGCAATATTGCGGGAAAGCTGTGCGGGGCAAGCCGCACCGGTACAGCGCAGAAACGCGCCATCCGCATCCCGGCAGGTCGGCGCGCCGCAAACCGGGCAGGTTGTAGGTAGGAAATAAGGCACAGCATCAGAGGGGCGCTTTGAAAAATCAACCTCTAAAATTTCAGGAATGATCTCCCCTGCCTTCCGGATTTGCACGGTATCGCCGATACGGATATCCCGCTGAGAGATAAAGTCCTGATTATGGAGTGTGGCATTTGTAACCGTTGTCCCGGCAAGCCTTACAGGACGGACCACAGCCTTCGGCGTCAAAACACCGGTTCTGCCCACCTGTACAACAATATCTTCCACCACGGTGCTCTTGATCTCCGGCGGATACTTATATGCCGCCGCCCAACGGGGGAATTTTGCCGTTGCGCCCAACGCCTCCCGCTGAGAAAGGTCATTTACCTTTACAACAGCACCGTCAATATCACAGGTAAGCTGTTCCCTCTTTTCGTTAATAGCCAGTATCTCGCTGTTGATCTCTGTGATAGAGGAAAGAAGCTTATTAGGAATGACCTTAAACTGCAGAGAACGCAGGTATTCCAGCGACTGATTGTGCGTTGTAAAATTCACACCCTCAGCAAGCTGTACATTAAAGATCAAAATATCCAGACCACGCTTTGCCGCAATCTTAGGATCTAACTGCCGCAAAGAGCCGGCAGCCGCATTTCGAGGGTTTGCAAACAAGGGCTTTCCGTCCATTTCCTGTTGCAGGTTCAACGCCTCAAAGCTCTTTTTGGGCATAAATACCTCGCCCCGGACAATCAGTCTTCCGGGCGCACCGGTCAGGGTCATTGGAACAGAACGGATCGTTTTCAAATTTTCTGTAACATCCTCACCCACATTGCCGTCTCCCCGAGTCGCGCCACGGACAAATTTACCGTCCACATATTCCAGCGCAACGGAAAGGCCATCCACCTTTGGCTCAATACTAAAGGCCACGTTCGGATGATTTTCCTGAATTTTTCCAATAAATTCATCCAGCTCTTCCAAAGAAAAGACATCCTGCAGGCTCATTAACGGTACTGGGTGTTCCACCTTTTCAAACTTACTCAGCGCCTGACCGCCAACTCGCTTGGTTGGGGACTCCACCTTTGCATACTGGGGATAGTCCCTCTCTAAATCCTCCAGCTCCCGGAGCAGATGATCGTATTCAAAATCCAACATCTTGGGATCGTCAAGGACATAGTACCGATAATTTGCATCATTCAGGAGCTGTACCAGCTCATCCATTCTCTTTCGTATATCCATTGTATCCTCCGCTTTGAAAAAAAGTATCCGGGACTTTTCCGACAATGACGGTCTCTGCCACAATCACCTGACTGTTGACAGTAAAACTGGTGGTTTTTCCAAAAACCAAAACCGTTACATCCACGCTCACATCCATAATAATCTGCTGTAGCGTTTGGTTAATACCGGCCTCCCTGAAATTACTGCTGAACGCGCCCTCAGAATTCCGTATAGAAATGATCTGGATGGGAATATCCGGACCTCTGCCGGAAAAAATTTCAGGTACGATCAGGCTTCCGATGGGAATGCCCAGATCATCCGTATCCATTGCAAGTATCTCATCGTTTATCAGGTTCAAAATGGCTGTTTTCAGCCGGTTGACCTCAATCATATTGGTCTTTAACGCAGTAATCTGTCCGTCAATATCCTTTTCAAAATAGATGATCCTGTCGTACTGGATGTTACCGGAAGCGATCTGCTTATCGACGGCATCGTTAATCAGATCCGACGTAGAATTTAGTACCTGCGTTTTGGCAAGATCCCGGATCGCATCTCCGTAACGGACGCGAAAGAAAATGACACCGCAAGCAACAATCAGGAGCAGACCCAGCAAAAACCGGGAAATCCGCCAGATCCAATAACGCACATCCATCCCTCCTCGGAACAGTATATGCGTTTCTACCCAAAAAGGTTACTGACGCTTAATATGCACCGAAGCGGCCTTTGCCATCAGCTTTTTCGTGCCTTTTCCGTCAAAAACAATCTCCCACAAGGCATCATTCCCCATTTTCTGAACGGATAATACCATACCCTTACCAAAGGCTGTGTGCTCTACCATATCTCCCTTTCTCAGGTCCAGGAAAGTAACAGGCTTCTGCTCCGGTATAACATACGCAGAGGTGTGTGTAACCGTCTTGGCAGCATATGTCTGCGTCGCCGGTGTGTGGTATTGGGTGTTGTAGGTTTGCGGACGCATATACATCCCTTTCCTCTCCGTAACATCCGCAGGAAGTTCTTTTAAGAAACGAGACGGCATTGCCGCGTTGGTACGCCCATATAGCATACGCTCCCGGGCATAAGAAACGGTAAGATTCCGCCTTGCGCGGGTAATGGCCACGTAACAAAGACGCCGTTCTTCCTCCATTTCCTCCATATCACCGAAAGCGCGCGCGCCCGGAAACAGTCCCTCTTCAAAACCAACCAAAAATACATTGGGAAATTCCAAACCCTTGGCAGCGTGCATTGTCATCATAACCACAGCATCGTCTTCGCTGTTATATTCATCCAGATCGGTGTAAAGGGCGATTCCCTCCAAAAAGCCTGCAAGTGTAGGCGTTTCAGCCTCATCCGCGTAGGCCTTAATACTGGATTTTAATTCCCGGATATTCTCCAGCTTTGTCTTATTTTCTTCGGTGGGCTTGCTTTCCAGCATCGTGATATAACCCGTACGGTGCATTACTTCCTCGTAGAAATCAACGAGGCTTATATCTGTTTCCAGCAGCATCGCCAGTCCTTCTATCAGCGCTGTAAAGTCGTCAAATTTCTTGGCGGCTTTTTCCAAAGGACTATAGTTGTAGGGAGCAGATACAACTGTATAAAGGGGCGACCCCTGTGCGGTCGCAAGACGGCGAGCCATATCCAAGGTCTTTTCGCCAAGTCCCCTGGGGGGATTATTGATAATGCGGTTTAATCGCAAGTCATCGTTACGGTTATTAATTACGCATAAGTAGGACAGCATATCCTTGATTTCTGCCCGGTCAAAGAACCGCATACCGCCGACGATTTTGTAGGGAATACCGTTTTTCCGCATCATTTGCTCCAGCGCGTTGGATTGGGCATTTGTCCGATACAAAATAGCATTGTCGCTGTATTTCCCCGTGCGTAAATTACTCAGAATCTGCGAGCTGACATAAGAAGCCTCCTGCGTTTCGTTAGGCGCTTCGTAAACCGTAATCATATCGCCCTGAGAGTTGGTGGTCCAAAGCTGTTTGCCCTTTCTGCCGAGATTGTGGGCGATGACAGCATTGGCGGCTTTCAAAATATTCTGGGTAGAGCGGTAATTCTGTTCTAAGCGAATAACGCGTGCAGCCCGGTACTGCTTTTCAAAATCCAGAATATTTTCAATGGTTGCACCGCGGAAACGGTAAATACTCTGATCGTCGTCGCCAACAACGCAGAGATTCTCCTGCCCCCCTGCCAGTAGCGAAGTCAGTAAATATTGCAGATGATTCGTATCCTGATACTCGTCTACCAAAATATACTTAAATTTCCGCTGATAATAAAAACGGACATCCTCATTTTCCTGCAAGAGTTTCACCGTCAGGAAAATCAGATCGTCAAAATCAAGAGCATTGTTCTCCTTCAGCTTCTTTTGGTAAAGGCGATAAGCCCGGACAATCGGCTCAAGACGGGTATCCCCTGTATCCCAAATACGGCGCTGCATATCCTCCGGTGTGGAGTAAGTATCCTTTTCCCTGCTGATCAGCGTCAGAACATACTTGGGCAGAAAAATCTTATCGTCTAAACCGAGCTCTTTCAAAACCGCTTTCATAAGCCGTTCCGAATCGGATGCGTCATAAATGGTAAAATTCCGCTCATAACCGAGCACTTCGATCTCCCTGCGCAAGATTCGACAGCAGGCAGAGTGAAAAGTCATTGCCCAAATATCCTGCGCTCCCGGGCCGATAGATAGGGAAAGGCGTTCTTTCAATTCATTTGCCGCTTTGTTTGTAAAAGTAATGGCAAGAACACTCCAAGGTGCGGCGGGCTCTACGGTGCAAAGATAATCTGCCCGATTTCTTTCCAGTTCCGTACAGGGATAGGAAAGATTTTCAAGAAACAAAACATCCTCTTCGGTAACGGTATCGGCGACCTCGTTTGTATCGCTTCCCCGTCCGAACCGCAGTAAATTGGCCACCCTGTTAATCAGCACGGTGGTTTTACCGCTACCGGCGCCTGCCAAAAGCAACAGAGGCCCTTCTGTAGCAAGAACGGCCTTTTGTTGCATTGGATTGAGTTTTTCAAATTGCTTTTCTATATAGGCTTGTCGCGCCGCGACAAACCGTCTTAAATATTCGTCGTTCATAAGCATACCTGTTATCATATAGGATGCTTTTATTTTACTCTATTTTTCCAAAAAGGTAAAGTACAAAATCATCCAAGAAGCGACTTTAAGTGGCAAAGTGCCTTTTTTTCCACTCTGGACACCTGTACTTGACTGACACCTAAAATTTTTGCAGTCCGTTCCTGGGTCAGGCCGTGAAAATACCGCAGTTTAATCACCATCGCTTCCCGTTCCTGCAGACAGGAAATTGCCTGATTTAAGGCAATTTTTTCCAGAAGCACATCCTCTGATTTTGTGTCCGTCAGGACACTTTCCAAGGAAAATCCATCGTCTCCAGTTTGCTGATGGATAGATTCAATACTTGCCGTAGCAATTTCCGCTACCGCGATATCTTCGGCAGTAAATCCGGTTTTTTCCGCGATCTCTGAAACGGTAGGTTCTCTCTCCAATGTGGCGATCAACTGATTTCTGGCAGTTTTAATTGCAGATGCCCGTTCTTTAATGCCGCGGGAAACCTTTACCGTACCGTCATCTCTGAGAAAGCGGCGAATTTCTCCCGCTATCTTCGGGACGGCATAGGTGGAAAACTGCGTACCATATTCCGTATCAAAGCCCTCAACCGCCTTCAAAAAGCCTAAGCAGCCAAGCTGGTACAGATCATCCGTTTCCACTCCCCTGCCCATAAATCGCCGCACAACCGCCCAAATCAGGCCGTTGTTTTCTTTAATTAGTATTTCCTGTGCTTCGCTGTCGCCAGTCTGACTTCTTCGGATTAAATCAATTAAATCATTCATTTACGTTTCTGCAGCTTTCTTCTCATATGTACTGAAGTACCTTTGCCAACCTTGCTGGTAACTGAGAAGCTTGTCATAAAACTCTCCATAATGGTAAACCCCATACCGCTGCGATCCTCACCGCCGGTGGTAAACATCGGCCTTTTGGCCTGCTCCAGATCCGGGATACCAACGCCCTTATCTTTCACCACAATATCCAGCACATTGTCTTTTAGAATTCTGCATCGCACGTAGATATTGCCAAATCCGTTTGGATAGGCGTGGACAATGCAATTTGTAACTGCCTCTGACACCGCCGTACGGATATCCCCCAACTCCTCAAGCGTAGGATCCATCTGCGAAGCAAAACAAGCCACAGCCGATCTGGCAAATGCCTCGTTAGCAGACTTGCTTGGAAACTCTAACGTCATATAATTCTCAAATTTCATACTGCGACCTCCTTAATCTCTACCAATTTGTCGATACCCGATGTACGAAACACCCGCATAGGTTGCTCTTTGATGCCTACAAGGGTCAGCTTTCCGTTAATTCTTGCCATATTGCGTAATGTGTTGATCACAACTGCAATTCCGGAGGAATCCATAAAGGTTACCTCCTGAAAATCAAGGATACAGGTCTGTGGCTTGTAGGCCTCGATCTTTCCGATAATCGTATCAATGTAATGCTTTGCGCAATGATGGTCTATCTCTCCTGTCAGCGCAACCGTCAAAAGCCCATCCTGCAGGAAACTTGTCAAATGCATATTCTGCCCTCCTTTGTAAAATTCAATACCAGTATAAGCGCCTCTTCACAGCTTTTCTGTCGGAAATCGTAGCCAAAAAAGAAAGTAGCGTATAACCCGTAGGTCATACGCTACAAATCTTATATTTTTAGATTATATTTTTAGAGTTTCGTAAGTGCTTCCCTGCTTTGCATAAGTTGGGTAATGAGATTTCTTGCTTTTTCTGCCTTTTCACGCTCAGCCTTTACCACATTTTCAGGCGCACGGGCTGTAAAGTTTTCGTTGGAGAGCTTTCCTTCAATTACCGCAAGGTTTTTATTGGCTTTTTCCAGTTCCTTATCCAGCCGTTCCAGCTCCTTGGCAACGTCCACAAGCTGACCCATAGGAATATAAAGCTTGGCATCTGCTGTGGTGCAGCAAACCAGCTTGTCGATATTTTCAGGTTCTTTATCCAAGATCGTTACCTGATCGGCGTAAGCAAGGCGCTGAATAAAGTCCTGCCCCTCGATAAATACCTGGGGCTTGGAAGTCAGCACATAAAGCGCTGCCTTCGTCGAGGGAGGAACATTCATTTCCGCCCGGCGATTACGAATAGCGCGGATGGCACTCATAACAGACTCCATCAAGCTCTCCTCTGTGGGGAACGCAAGCGCCTCTCTATATGTGGGCCACTGAGCGACGATCAAAGCATCACCATCGTGGGGCAAGGTCTGCCAAATCTCTTCCGTAATGAAGGGCATAAAGGGATGCAGTAGTCGCAACGTCTGATCCAGTACATACACCAGCACCTGCATCGCAGTATTCTTCTGCGCCTCATCATCGCTATACAGTCTTGCCTTTGTCAGCTCGATATACCAGTCGCAGTAGGTATCCCACAGGAAATCGTAAACCTTTTGAATGGCAACGCCAAGCTCATAGCGTTCCATATTGTCGGTAACTTCGGCAATCAGCGTATTCAGCTTGGACAGCACCCACTTGTCCGCATTGGTCAGTGCCTTTTCCTCCGGAAGTGCATTGACAGCTCCCTCTTTCAGGTTCATAAGCACATAACGGCTGGCGTTCCAAAGTTTATTGGCAAAGTTCCGCATCGCCTCACAGCGCTCCACATAGAAACGCATATCGTTTCCGGGAGAGTTGCCCATAACCATATTCATACGCAGAGCATCGCAGCCGAACTTTTCGATCATCTCCAGCGGATCAATGCCGTTTCCAAGGCTCTTAGACATCTTTCTGCCCTTATCATCGCGGACAAGACCGTGAATGAGTACAGTGTGGAAAGGTGTCTTTCCTGTATGCTCACAGCCGGAGAAGATCATTCTGGCAACCCAGAAGAAAATAATGTCGTAACCGGTTACGAGCACATCTGTGGGATAGAAATAATCCAGATCCTCTGTCTTTTCCGGCCAGCCCAAAGTCTCGAAAGGCCAAAGGGCGGAGCTGAACCAGGTATCCAGCACATCTTCTTCACGGGTGATATTTTTGCTGTGGCAGTGTTCACACTCGGTTGCATCCACACGGGAAACGGTGATATGGCCGCACTCGGCACAAGTCCAGGCAGGGATCTGATGACCCCACCAAAGCTGACGGGAGATACACCAATCCCGGACATTCTCCATCCAGTTCATATAGGTCTTGGAGAAGCGGTCGGGAACGAACTTGGTCTCCCCTTCCTTTACCACGCGGATGGCTTCCTCAGCTAAGGGCTTCATTTTAACAAACCACTGGGCAGAGATAATAGGCTCCACATCATTGTGGCAGCGGTAGCAAGTACCCACATTGTGGGCGTGGTCTTCAATGCGAACAAGGTAACCGCCTTCTTCCAAATCCTTTACAATTTGGCGTCTGGCTTCATAGCGGTCAAGACCTTCATACTTGCCGCCCAGTTCATTAACAACACCGTTATCGTCCAGCACCCGGATAACCTCTAAGTTATGGCGCAAACCAACCTCAAAGTCGTTGGGGTCGTGGGCGGGGGTCATCTTAACACAGCCGGTACCAAACTCCATCTCTGCATAATCGTCCGCAACAACAGGGATTTCCTTATTAACCAGGGGCAGAATTACGGTCTTGCCCACAATATCCTTGTACCGCTCGTCGTTGGGATTGACGCATACACCGGTATCGCCCAGCATAGTTTCGGGACGGGTGGTGGCAACAACAACCTCACCGGTGCCATCAGCAAAGGGATAACGGATATGCCACAGATGACCGGGCTTATCCACATATTCGACCTCAGCATCAGACAGAGCTGTAACACAGTGGGGGCACCAGTTGATGATTCGGCGGCCCTTATAGATAAGGTTCTTCTCATAAAGGGAAACAAAGACCTCACGGACAGCGGCAGAACAGCCCTCATCCATCGTAAACCGGGCCCGCTCCCAATCGCAGGATGCACCCAGCTTTTTCTGCTGCTCCACAATACGGTTGCCGTACTTGTGCTTCCAATCCCAAACACGCTCCAAGAACTTCTCACGACCGAGATCATAGCGGGAAAGTCCTTCGTTGTTGCGCAGCTCCTCTTCCACCTTAATCTGGGTAGCAATACCTGCGTGGTCAACACCGGGCAACCACAGCGCATTATAGCCCTGCATCCGCTTAAAGCGAATTAAGGTATCCTGCAATGTTGCGTCCATTGCGTGGCCCATATGCAGCTGTCCCGTAACATTTGGGGGCGGCATTACAATGGTAAAGGGCTTTTTACTTCTGTCCGTACCCGGACGGAAAAAGCCGCCTTCCTCCCACATTTTATAAATTTTTGCTTCCACCTGTTGTGGTTCGTAGACTTTCGGCAATTCTTGCACCATATCCTTCACTCCTTAAAATAAAAACGCCCCGAGCAAAAGCTCAGGGCGAAAAATTCCGCGGTACCACCTGAATTCCCCGAAGGGCACTCCTTAGCTGTAACGGGCAGACCCGGACTTCCCTACTGTCTTCAGGAAATCAGCTCAGGGGCGACAATCAGACACAATCTTGTATGCTCTCACCAAACACATACTCTCTGAAAAGATTTCGCGGCAGAAACTCCCCATCAAAGCCTTTTAAGCCTTTTAATATGTAGATAATTTACCATATTGTGCCCATTCTGTCAACTCCAATTTAAGATTTTGCTTTTCCTTGACGGAAATTAAAAAATCGCATATAATACTAAAAAACAAATGAAATGAGTGGAGCTTATGAAACTCTCCTTTGTTGTCCCCTGCTATAACGAAGCAGAAAATGTGGCATTGTTTCAGGATGCGGTTATTGCTGCATTCTCCGGCTGTGGCTATGACTATGAAATTGTCTTTGTAGACGATGGAAGTAAAGATGCTACCTATCACAATCTCAAGAAAATTCACGCTTCCCAGCGCTGCCCGGTTAAAGTAATCCGTCTTTCCAGAAATTTCGGTAAAGAATCTGCCCTTTACGCAGGTTTGGAACACGCGGACGGCGACTATATTTCCTTAATTGACGCCGATTTACAGCAACGGCCCGAAATCGTCCGGGATATGGTTGCTACCTTGGAAGAAAATCCTGAATATGACATTGTGGCAGCTTATCAGGACCGCCGTGGCGAGGGGAAAGTACTTTCCTTCTTCAAAAAAAGCTTCTATGCGATTATCAACCGTCTTTCTGATGTCTCGCTCCGATCCGATGCCAGCGATTTTCGCACTTTCCGCCGAAGTGTTGCTGAAAGTTTGCTTGCTGTTGGTGAATATCATCGCTTCTCCAAGGGGATTTTCGCCTGGGTCGGTTATAATACCCACTTTATACCTTACGTGGCAGAGCCCCGAAAAGCCGGCACCAGCAAATGGAGCTTCCGTAAGCTGATGAACTATGCTATTGAGGGCATTATCGGTTATTCCACCAAGCCTCTGCGGATCGCTACCGGCATTGGAACATTGACGGCCATTTCAGCCTTTATTTATCTACTGGTCGTTGTTATTCAAAAGCTTGCCTTTGACATCGCCATTCCAGGCTATGCCACAATCATTGTTCTCATTCTCTTGTTGGGCGGCGTTCAGCTTCTATGTATCGGTATTATCGGTGAATATGTGGGCAGAACCTTTGAACAATCCAAAAACCGACCTATTTATCTTGCAAAAGATATACTGACCTATAAAAACGAGGACACCGATTAAGGTGTCCTCTCTTGCATATTTGCATGAACTTCTCTAAGCTTTTCTTCAATAGACAAAAGATCAGCAAAGGTTTCCGGGCGCTTTGAAATGTCCCTGAGAAGCGCTGACGGGTGATAAATAGCCGTAATCCAAGTGCCGTTACGGCAGATCCAAGTACCGTGATCCCTTGTAATCCTGAAGTTGGGATAAATAATCCTCTGGGCGGCAATTCTGCCCAAACAGACAATAATTTGCGGTTTCACCAACTCCACTTGTTTTCGCAAATATGGAATACAAGCAGCCTGCTCATCATCAAGAGGGTCTCGATTTCCGGGCGGACGGCACTTTACAATATTGGCAATGTAGCAGTTCTTGCGGTTAACACCAATAATGGAGAGCATATCGTCCAGCAGCTTCCCGGCTGCACCAACGAAGGGTTCGCCCTGCAAATCCTCCTGCTCTCCCGGGCCTTCCCCAATGAACATAATGTCCGCGTCCCGGACACCAACACCAAAAACCACATTGTTTCGACCCTGACACAGTCCGCACCTTGTACAGCTATTGCAAGTTTCCTGCAGCTTATCCCACTCACTCATATTGTCTTCTCCTTCTTGCAGAATGCTTGCGAGCAGCCCGTTTTTTACGGGCGCGGACACGTCTTGCGTACAGGATAAATGCACCAACGGCGATCAGGAGAACAATCACTAAAAGAACCGTTCCTATTCCCGAGGAATTTTGAAGCGTTACCCGCTTATCAGCAGCAACTGCAACGTGGTTGCGGGCAACAAGCATAGCCTTTGCCAGACATTTACCGCCGTACCAAACCTCTACGCTCCCCTGTGGAGAACCTTGAACAATCGGTGCAGAATAAATCTTTCCCGCATCTGTAAATCTGTATGTAATTTCCGAAAGATCAATATCCTTCGGCACAATCACCGTCTGCATACCCGCAGGAGATAAAACCAGGTCATTATCGCCGTTAGATACAGGTCTCTGGGCAAGAATCTGATCCTCATAAAAGACCTGCGCAATCCGGTAGCTTGAGATCGTGGCATTGAGAAGCTGGCTGATCTCCCTGAAACTTCCGTAGTGTTCAACCGTATAGCCATCTGCGGCAAACTGCGATTTTGCGCCAAAGACAATAGCAACTGCTTTCATATTGCCGGCATTTGCAATAACGCCAAGGCAGCGGCTTCTGTCGGATGCTGTGCCGGTTCTTCCTCCGGTTACCCGGCTGTCATAGTAGCTTTCGCTGGTTTTATCCATCAGATAATTGACGGTTTTCAATTCACGCTCCGGAGAATGGTTTGTTGCCGGCACGGTGTGTTTAACTGCGCCAAATATCTCGCAGAAAGTCTCATTTTCTGCAGCCGCTGCAAAAATGCGAACCATATCCCGGGCGGTAGTATATTGGTTGCGGCTGCCAAGTCCGTGGGGGTCTGTAAAATTGGTGTCCGTACATCCCAATTCTGCCGCGCGGCTGTTCATCATCCCCACAAAGCTTTCGATGCTGCCGCCAATATGTACCGCAAGCACAGCCGCGGCATCGTTTGCAGATCCGGTAAGCATACAGTAAAGCAGCTCCAAAACAGTCAGCTGCTCTCCTGCCTGCAAACCAGCGGATGTAGACCCTAATGCAGCGTTCAGCGCTTCCTGGGTAACCGTTGCAGTAGAATTCAGATTTCTGTTTTCAACAGCAAGAAGCGCTGTCATAACTTTTACTAAGCTTGCCGGGTACATTCTTTCGTCAATATTAGAAGAATACATCATTGTACCGCTGTTCAATTCATAGACAACAGCAGCTGTAGCATTGGTAATCACTTTATTTTCAACAATAGCATTTGCAGCATCTATTCCGCTGCAAATGCTGTTATAACCCTCCTCCGCAGCAACAGGTATGACAAGAAATCCTGTCAAAAGCCAGAAACAAACAAAAATTATGGCTATTTTTTTCATTTTTTTGCTCCAATATGAAACCACGGACTTGTCCGCAGTGAAAATTTTGTGTATAATGATTATATCAGTTTCGGTAATGTTAGTCAATGGAGGATCATCCGGATATGAAAAAATCCAATATTTGGACAATCCTTGTCCCGGCCTTCATATGCATCGCCATTTTAATCGGCGTATTTATCGGACGGATTTCTGCCGGAGACAGAATACAGCTGGAATCCCAATTTGCAGCTGGGTCAGATTCGGACAACACCTCTGGGCAGATAGGCGGATCATCTCATCGGAGGATTGATATTAACACAGCCGAACCTGAAATTTTGGACGATCTTCCCGGCATTGGTAAGGTACTGGCCCAGAATATTGTTGATTTCCGCAACACTTACGGTCCTTTTGAAAGTATTGAAGATTTACTGAAGGTCTCGGGAATCGGCGAAAAGAAGCTAAAAGAAATTATCCCATATATTACTGTTGGAGGTCAAAAATGAAAATATTGATCGTAGATGACGAAGAGCTTTTAGTCAAAGGCATACGCTTTAACCTGCAAAATGACGGTTACAAAACCGTTACCGGGAAAGACGGTCTTGAGGCGGTAGAACTGGCGAAACAGGAACAACCGGATCTGATCATTCTCGATGTAATGATGCCGAATTTAGACGGACTTGTGGCATGCGCCCAGATCAGGGAGTTCTCCAATGTGCCAATTATTCTTCTGACTGCTAAGACCGATGATATTGACAAACTGATGGGCTTCGAAAACGGGGCTGACGATTACATTACAAAACCTTTTAATATTCTTGAACTAAAGGCACGGATACGCGCATTGCTCCGTCGCAGTGCAACCGGCGCTGAACACGGTAACACCTTGACGATCGGCAATATTACACTGGATCTTGATGCCCGAAACGCATACAAATCCGGTCAACTGGTCGATCTGACCGCACGGGAATATGATATGATCGAATTTCTTATGAAAAACCCGAACAAGGTGTATTCACGGGAGAATTTACTCGACAGCGTCTGGTCTTATGAGTACAGAAGTGATATTCGCACTGTAGATGTTCACATTCGCAGACTGCGCGAGAAACTTGAAGACGATCCGGCAGAGCCGCAGTACCTTATGACGAAATGGGGCGTTGGCTATTTTTTCCGCAAACAATAACAGAAAACGGCATATCAGTACACATTTTCAGGTGGCACTCATTTATGTAACGGTCTCTATGTTTGTGATGCTGTTTTTGAATATCTATATTTCCAACTCCAGTCAGAATATGATCAGCAAAAACAAAGAAGCGACAATGATCGAACGTTGCCATTTGATTGCTACGGAAATTCAGGCATTGCCTGTGATCACGCCCGACAATGTAACGAATACAGTGCAGAAAATGGGTACATTGCGTGTAACGCGGTTAATTATCACAGACAGCAACGGTATGGCGATTTATGACTCGCTGCACTCTGCCTCTGCAGTTGACTGTAACATTTTGCTTCCGGAGGTCGTACAGGCTTTGAACGGGTATGATGTCTTCATATCCGATTATCAGGATGGCAAAATGTTTTCCCGTGCAGCTTCGCCCATTATGTCTTACGGCTCCTTACTTGGATGCGTATACCTGACGGAGTATGATGCAACGCAGGGCGCACTGATTGCCTCTATTCAAAAAAATGTACTGACAATTACTATGCTCCTTGAGCTTGCCGTTATATTATTCTCCCTTCTTCTTTCCAGGGCCTTCACAAAGCGTGTCAATCACCTTATATATTCTATGAATACCATTCGTGAGGGTGAATACTCCCACCGCGTAGAGGTAAAGGGTAATAACGAAATTGCGATATTGGGTCAAGAATTTAACGAACTTCTTACCCGCCTTCAGGCAATGGAGGACACCCGTAAGCAGTTTGTTTCTAATGCTTCCCACGAGCTCAAAACGCCTCTTGCCTCCATCAAGCTTCTTTCAGATTCCATTTTGCAAAATGAGATGGATATGGATACTGTCCGGGAATTTGTAGAGGATATTGGCAATGAAGCAGACCGTCTAAACAGAATGTCGCAGAAGCTACTGTCTCTTTCCAAAGCGGATGCAAACCTGATTGAAAGCTCCCAAATTATAGAAATGGCATCCACAGCACATCGGGCTATCCGTATGCTCTCCCCTCTGGCAGAAATACAAAATGTTAAAATACAGACACGCTTAACAGACACCTGCCCTGTTCTTGCCAGCGAAGATGACCTATATCAGATTATATTTAATTTAATAGAAAACGGTATTAAATACAACAAACCGGGCGGAAATCTGTATATTATACTTGAAAGAACAGAAGATACCGCAATACTGACTGTCAGGGATGAAGGAAACGGCATTCCCGAAGAGTCATTACCCTACATTTTTGACCGGTTCTATCGTGTGGACAAAGCCCGTTCCCGGTCGACCGGAGGAAGCGGTCTTGGCCTTAGCATTGTAAAAGAACTCGTTCGCAAGCATAAGGGTGATATTGCTGTGGAAAGCACAGTTGGCGCCGGTACCGTATTTACTCTGCATTTTCCAGTACACAACAAGGAGGACGAAATATGAAACGATTGTTTTCCGCAGTTCTCATCTGCGTAATTCTCCTCTCAGGTTGCTGGAATCAGTCTGAAAGCTTTTATACGAAGCCGGTTTACTTCTATTACCCGTTGATTTCCTTTGATCTTTCAACCGGTAATCGTGTTCTTTCATATGAATTACGGGAAGGTGAAGAATTTTCCTCAGATAGAGAGCTTCTTACGCATTATTTAGAGGGGCCGAATAATAGTGGCCTTTACTCCCCCTTCCCTGTTGGGTGCAGTCTGATCGACTACACTGTTTCTGACGGTCGCATCCACATATACCTGAGTCATCATTTTAACGAACTAATCGGAATGCCATTCACGATCGCCACATCCTGTATCGCTATGACCATTCTTACTTATACAGGACTCAATTCAGTGGAAATCAATGTTTTGGATGCGGATAATGAGGTTAAAAGGTTTGTTACACTCACGCAGGATCAGATTTTGCTTATCGATTCCCATACTGTCCCGCCGGCCGAGTAGCAGCCTAACAAAGTGCAACCACACAACAATAAATGCCCCCCGTTCTGCTCGAACGAGGGGACATTTATTGATGCGAAAATCTGTTGTCCTGAAGGCCAAAGCTTACAGCGATTGCCTCATCAACAAGCAGCATATGCTGATCATCCAGTTTTCCCATATGCTCTCGCAATCTGCGCTTATCAATGGTGCGTATTTGTTCTAAGAGAATAACCGAGTCCTTGCTGAGTCCCACACTGCCACCAGAAATATTGATATGTGTAGGCAGTCTTGCCTTCCCTGTTTGGCTTGTGATCGCCGCCGCAATTACCGTTGGAGAATATCGGTTTCCTGTATCATTTTGCACAATAAGGACCGGCCGTGTGCCACCTTGTTCACTGCCTATCACCGGGGATAGGTCTGCATAGAATATATCACCACGTCTGACGGTACTGTCCATCATTTTCACACTCCGGAGAAATCATTGCCAACGCTACCATTAATGTCCATATGTAACGCGGCTGATGATATTCTCCCACGCACAAAAGGAAAATATACGGTAGCATCTGTGATTTATCCTATGCAAGAAACGACAAGTGGTTACAAAATTAGGAAATCCTTCACGACTATTGACAAAATCCGTCTTCCTTCCCAAAGAATCTCCCCTCGAACGGGTACATTCTCCCCATCCAGCCAAATATCTAAATGCAACGCCTTATCATGATAGCTGTCATCAATCTGCAGATAGGTTGAATCCTCAACAGATGCATAGGAAACTATGTAACCGCTACGTAAGGTCTTTAGAAAAAGCCAAGGTGCTGTAACAGGCGTAACCTGCCCATCTGCAATTGTTGCAAAAGACAACGCCGTTCCATCAAAGGTAAGATGTCCGCCGGTTTCTGTTATCGTTCCGGTAATACCGGAAATGCTTTCCGGTTCGGTTACGGAAAACACAAGATTTCCTTGCCGATCGCCCTGACAGCACATAGAAAACTGATAGATCATATCGCCGTAATCCGCTGTGATCTCAGCAACAAAAGAACATCCGTTCCCTGCAAGAAGCTTTTGTCTAAAATTCAATGCCATATCCATTTGTATATCGCCCTCTTGGCATCCGCAAAGCAGACAAATTATAAAGATTAGGTAAATTAGCCGTTTCATAAATTTCCTCCCTAAGTTAAGTGTCTTGGTAACATTTTTATTCGAAAAATAGTGCACTTATACGTAAATAAACACTTGCCTTTTCAAAATTTATGTGTTATTCTTAATCAGAAATAGATAAATGCATTGACTGGGTTGTCTTTTGCTGGTTTGCGTAATCATAGAGAGAGCGGGATGGTGGAAACCGCTTACGTGCAGCAACGGGCTTTCCCCCACGAGTTGCTCACCTGAACTTTCAGTAGGGTGCGTCGGGTGATTCCGTTAAAAATCGCAGGTGTGTTTGCACCGATGAGCTGCGCCATACGGCGAATTGCGGGTGGTACCGCGGAGGTTATCCTTCGTCCCGAACCGGGATGAAGGTGTTTTTTATTATTTGGAAGGAGAATTACTATGAAACAACAGTTAGAGCACATCCGCCAACAGGCGATTGCTGCGCTGAACGAGGCAGATTCCCCTGCAGTTCTTGAAGATCTTCGTATAAAATACCTTGGAAAAAAAGGTGAACTTACCGCAGTACTAAAACTGATGGGCAAGCTGACACCGGAGGAACGCCCCGTTATGGGTCAGGTTGCTAATGCTGTCCGAAATGAGATCGAAATTAAATTGGAAGAAAGAAAGGCTGCCGTAAATGCAGCAGTTCTTGAGAAAAAGCTCGCGGAAGAAAGCTTGGATGTTACTATACCCGGAACCCCTGTGATTATGGGCAAGGAACATCCTATGAATCAGGTTCTTCAGGAGATTAAAGCTTTGTTTGTCAGCCGCGGTTATACGATCATTGAGGGTCCCGAGGTTGAACTTGCTGAATATAATTTCACACGTCTGAATACCGAGGAGGGACACCCTGCCCGGGACCGCTCCGATACCTTCTATTTTACCGATGACGACTCCCTTCTGCTTCGCACCCAGACCAGCCCGATGCAAATCCGTGCAATGGAGAACGCAAAGCCCCCTATCTGCATTTTGGCTCCCGGCCGTGTGTACCGTAAAGACGAAGCGGATGCAACCCACTCCCCTATGTTCCACCAAATTGAGGGGCTTGTGATTGATGAACATATCACAATGGGTAACCTAAAAGCCGCACTGATCACCCTAATGAGAAGCCTCTATGGCGAAGATGCTCAGATGCGCTTCCGTCCTCACCACTTCCCCTTTACAGAACCCAGTTGCGAAATGGATATGCAGTGCCACAAGTGCCACGGCACCGGTGAGGTTGACGGTCAAGTCTGTTCCACCTGCCACGGAGAAGGCTGGATTGAGCTGTTGGGTGCCGGTATGGTTCATCCCAAGGTTCTGGAAGGCTGCGGCATTGACCCCGAGAAGTACTCGGGCTTTGCCTTTGGTATGGGTCTTGAGAGAATGGCAATGGGCCGCAGAAAGATCAACGACCTACGCCTGATTTTCGACAACGACGTTCGTTTCCTGAACCAGTTCTAAGGAGGTTCTACTATGAAGATTAACAGAAAATGGATCAACGAAGAATTTGTTGACCTGTCTCACATTTCTGATAAAGAATTTGTAGATACACTTACCGTTTTCGGCCAGAAGGTCGAGACATACGAGCGGCTGGACAGCGAAATCCGCAATGTGGTTGTGGGTAAAATCCTGTCCATTGTTCGCCACGAAAATTCTGATCATATGTGGGTCTGTCAGGTAGATGTGGGTAAGGACGAGCCTGTGCAGATCGTTACCGGCGCGCAAAATGTGAAGGAAGGCGATCTTGTTCCCGCCGCCTTGCACAACTCCTATCTGCCCGGCGGCATCCATATCACAAAAGGCAAACTCCGCGGCGAGGTTTCCTGCGGTATGCTTTGCTCTCTGAAAGAGCTGAATCTTACCCTTGGTGATTTCCCCTATGCCATCGAGGACGGTATTTGGATTATTGAGGAAGATTGCAAGCCCGGCGATGATATCAATACCGTCATTGGAAATGACGATACTGTGGTTGATTTTGAGATTACCAACAACCGTCCCGACTGCTACTCTATCATCGGTCTGGCCCGGGAATCCGCTGCTGCTTTCGGTCTGCCCATGAAGCATCACACCCCTGCGGTAAACGGTAGCAATGCTGGCTCTATGTACGATATGCTGGACATTGAAGTACCAGCAGAAGCGCTGTGCAATCGCTATACCGCAAGAATGGTAACCAATGTAAAGATCGGTCCTTCCCCCAAGTGGATGCGTCAGCGCCTCCGTGCCAACGGCGTGCGTCCTATCAATAACATAGTCGATATTACCAACTATATTATGCTTGAGTATGGTCAGCCGATGCACGCCTTTGATTACCGGTACGTCAACTCCGGTAAGATCATTGTTCGCGAGGCAGAAGAGGGCGAAACCCTGACAACTCTGGACGGCAATGTGCGTTCCTTGAATGCCGGTATGCTTGTCATTGCAGATGAAAACCGTCCCATCGGTCTTGCCGGCATTATGGGTGGTGAAAATTCAGAGATCGTTGACGATACCGTAACTGTCGTATTTGAATCTGCAAACTTTGACGGCACTTCTATCCGCAAAACCGCCTTAGCGCTGGGTATGCGAACCGACGCCTCCGGTAAATTTGAAAAGAACATCGACCCGATGATGACCGTTCCTGCTGTAGAGCGCGCCTGTGAGCTTGTAGAGCTCCTCGGTTGCGGTGATGTAATGGACGGTATGGTTGACATCATCAACTACGTTCCCGCCCCTAAAACCGTCAAGCTTGAGCCTGAGAAAATCAATGCGCTACTTGGTACAGATATTTCCCGGGAAGATATGGTAAAATACCTTGCTTTGCTGGAAGTGCCTGTGGACGGAGATGATATTCAGGTACCCTCCTGCGTCCTGACCTTAATCTGATGGCTGACATTGCGGAAGAGGTTGGCCGTTCCTTCGGCTATAACGAAATCCCCACCACCCAGCTGAAAATGGCGGCAAAGGGCGGCTATTCCCCCAAAATGCTCTTTGAAAGTGCCTGCGGCAACGCCTGCCGTGCCCTCGGTTACAACGAAATCATCACCTATTCCTTCGTTTCGCCCGAGATTTTCGACCGCATCCGGCTTCCTGAGAATAGTGCTCTGCGTAATCCGATGCGTATCCAGAATCCCCTCGGCGAGGACACCTCTGTAATGCGTACCACAGCACTGCCCTCTATGCTTGACATTCTCTCCCGGAATATGGCATACCGCAACAAGGATGTTAAGCTTTATGAACTTGCCAAAATCTATCTTCCGGTAGCAGGTCAGCTTCAGCCCAACGAGCCGAAGATCCTTGTACTCGGCAGTTACGGTCAGAACGCAGATTTCTTCTCCGTAAAAGGTGAACTGGAGGGCATTTTCTCCGCTCTGCGCGTTAAAAAGGCTTCTTACACTGCTGTCAAGGATAATCCCAGCTACCATCCCGGTCGCTGTGCGGAAATTACCATTGACGGTATTGCAGTAGGTTATATTGGTCAAATCCATCCCTTAGTCGCAGAAAACTACGATATGGGCTGCCCGGTTTACTGCGCAGAAGTTAATATGGAGGCCCTGATGGATCTCAAGCTTCCTGAACCCACCTATACGCCTCTGCCCAAATTCCCCACTGTTACAAGAGACCTGGCCATTATTTGCGATGATGCCATCACTGTTGCCCAAGCAGAAGCTGTTATGGAAAAGGCTGCAGGGAAACTACTGCGGAGCATTGCCCTTTTTGACATTTACCGAGGTGCTAACATCCCTGAAGGGAAAAAGAGTATGGCATTCTCCCTCTCTCTTCGTGCAGATGATCGCACTCTCACAGATGCCGATTCTGAAAAGGTTGTTACCTGCGTCCTTGATGCCCTGCAGAAGGAACTTGGTGCAATTCTGCGATAATTTCAAAATATTTTTCGTTTAGCCCTTTACACTCTGCCGAAAATAAGATATAATAACGAAAAAGCTACTCAAGGAGGTCTGCGTCTTGACGGAACATACAATTAAATTTACTGTCCCCAGTGATGATAAGGAAAATATGCGTTTGATCCTCCAATGCGTTTTTGACGCCTTGAGCGAAAAAGGTTACAATCCTATCAATCAGATTGTGGGTTATCTTCTCACGGAGGATCCCACCTATATCACCAACTATCAGAATGCCCGCAGCCTGATCTGCAAGATTGACCGGGACGAGCTTCTGCGTACATTGGTGCAGAGCTATCTGTCTGATAAGTCCTGATTTTAAGGGAGGCTTTTGCCACCGCAGAAGCCTCCTACCAATTTTGAGGAGGTTATTATGTCCGAAGAAAAGAAGGTCTTGACCTATAAGGGGCATCCCCTTATGCGGAAGGATAATATGATTTACTACGGCTCTATGGCAGATTCCCACATTGTAATGCTTCAGATTTTGGAGACAGAAAATGTTGGTGGCGAGGAAATCGCAAAGCGTGTGTCTGTCCAGCTTCAGCTGACAGATCCTGCGGCAAAGCCCAGAGACCGCATCGTTAAAAAGGGCGAAAAAGAGGGTCTTTTTACAGCATTGGATTTTGGCTGTGTATGGCTGGAAAGAGCCCTTGCAGGAAAATGAATTTTTGCGCCGGCTTTTAGTGGCTGGCGCAATTTTTTTATGTTTTCCACTTGCAATTCAACACCCCCGTGGTATAATAATCTAAAACACCTAAGGAGGTTAATGCAATGTCTGAAAAGAAAAGTTCCTTTGAGAAATATATTGTCCCTGTGGGTCTTGGGTTGATTTTGGTACTGCTGATCGCCTGCCTTGTTGTTGGTTGCAATGGCGGCTTTGAGAAACTCTTTGGCCCAATTTTCCCGCCTGCGTCTAATCCGACACAGGAGACAACCTTACCCACCGATCCCCCCACGGATCCCCCCACCCAGCCCCCTACCGTTCCCCAGGCTGAAGTAGAAGCACAGGCAGAAAAGCTGATCGCCGAAGCTGACCTGTTGGCCGCAGGTTATGATTACGATAAAGCCATTGCTCTGCTTGCAGATTTTGAACACAAAGACAGAGTATCTGCTATTGCCGATAAAATCGCCCAGTATCAGGCAGATAAGGCAAAGTGCAGCCGTTATACCAAGATGAACACCATCACCCATATTTTCTTCCACTCCTTAATCGTGGATACCGACCGCGCCTTTGGCAAGGGTAGTTTCCAAAAGGGCGGTTACAACCAATGGATGACCACGGTCGACGAGTTCAAGTTCCTTCTGGAGTCTATGTACGAGCGCGGTTTCGTTCTGGTTACCCCTTATCAGGTTGCCCAGGAAGTCATTGACGAAAACGGAAATGCAAAGTTTGTGGAAGGCGATATCTATCTCCCCGAGGGCAAAAAGCCCTTCATTATGAGTCAGGACGATGTTAACTACTACGGTTATATGATTGCCGACTCTAACGCAGGCATTAACTACACGCCTGTCTATGCCACTACCCGTGGTGATGGTTTTGCACACAGAATCATCATCGGCGAGGACGGAAAGCCGACCTGCGAATATATGGATACCAACGGCAACATTCTTGTCGGCGAATATGACCTTGTACCCATTCTGGAAGCATTTATTCAGGAGCATCCTGATTTTGCCTACCAGGGTGCCCGCGCAGTGTTGGCTTTAACAGGTTACGAAGGTGTGTTCGGTTACCGGACAAAGCCTACCTATGAGCCTAATATGGGTGCAGAAGCCTATGCAAAAGAGGTTGCCGACGCAAAAGCAGTTGCCCAATGCCTGAAGGACAACGGCTGGATTATCGCCAGCCACTCTTACGGACATCCCAACTATAGCAATATCACTGCCGACCGTGTTGAGAATGACTCCACAAAATGGGAGAACACGGTGCAGCCTATTGTGGGAGATTGTGATATTATCATCTACCCCCACGGAGGCGACATTGCCGGAAACGAGCGCTATACCTTTGATAACGCAAAATTCAAAGCCCTTTATGAGGATGGCTACCGCTATTTCTTCAATGTAAACAGTAGCGACTATTGGGTGCAAATGGGTGAGAATTATTACCGCGGCGGTCGTAGAAATGTGGATGGTTACCGGATGTGGTATCATCCCTATAAGCTGGACGATTTGATGGGCACCAAGACCATTAAGTACTACGAAAAGGACGAAAATGGCAACAATGTACTTGTTGAGAAAAAAGTAAGCGCAGCCTTTGATTCTGCCCGTCCCTGCCCTGTTCCTCAGGTCTAATAAATTTAGCTGCCCACAGAATTTCCGCGATATTCTTAACGAATAATTAGTATGTGATATGTAACCGGAAGGTATCAAAACCTTCCGGTTATTACTTTTCATACATTTTTGATGCCGGGTATGCACGAACTTTGAATACAGGGACGCCTCCTGTACGGGGTGCGGGAAGGCGTAGTGTATGCGAATCGGGTTACCTGCCATACGGGAGTATCTCCCAAATATCTCATACACCTATATTCTGCGGATAAATATTCGTGAGATCGAATGCTGGAATAACACATTATTTCGACATAAGCAAAGGCACCGCCGAAGCGATGCCTTTGAGTACGATGCTTTACGCTTTCCAGACAGCTTTGATGATATTACCAATTTTAGGTGAAGTACCATACATAAGAACACCAACACGGTAGATCTTTGCGGACAATATACCAATACCAAAGGTGGAGGCAACTAAAATACAGATAGAAATTGCAATCTCATACCAAGGCACAGTGCTCATAGCGATTCTTGTGAACATTGCCATCGGTGAGGTGAACGGAATGTAGGAAGAAACCTGCATAAGTAAATTGTCCACATTTCCGCTGCCCATCGAGAACATAACTACCATAAAGCCGAACAAAAACAGGAATGTTACAGGCTGAACGGCGGTATTGATATCCTCCAGTTTTGAAACTGTGGAGGAAATTGCGCCGTAGAGAAATGCATAGATCAAAAAGCCAAGCAGGAAGAAAACGAGCATATATACAAACAACTCTGGCGGAATATTAAAGATGGAATCAATAATTCCGTTATCGCCCCAATAGGACTTGTTCACATTGTAAAACACAAGTGCCGAGCCGAAGATGGCAACAAGCTGAATAAGACCTGCCATACAAGCCGCTAAAACTTTACCAAACATCATATTGATTGGCTTGGCACTGGTAATAAGCAACTCCATAGCACGAGAGCTTTTTTCGGCCGCAACACTCATTGCAACCATCTGACCGTAAAGCAGAATGACCATATACAGAGCAAAAATCATAATGTATGTGTAGAAGAAGTTTTGCATCTGATCTTTTCCGAGACTTTCCACCTCACCATCAATTTGAATACTCATAACACCCGCAGCATCTTCAGGAGACATACCGCCGTTGATCATTGCGTTCATTTGATAGATCTGCTGCAGGACACCGGTTGCAATATCGGGGTTCATATCGTACATAGAAAGATCATCAACGTAATATGTAAATGAGGTAGCCCCGTTCATTACAAAAGCGCACTGCACATCACCGGAAGTAATTTTATTCTTGATCACGCTGATCTCTTCAGCCGTAATCTGCACGTCATAGTCAGTAAAGGATGTAGCAAATATTTCTCTTACCATATCCGTTCCAGCAGGATCATCTGCTTTTACAAGCATAACGGGAAGGTCAGCTGTGGTATCAGAGATGTCGCCTGATTCAAACAAGGCAATAATCCGAGGGAAGAACATAACGATAGCGATTACCACCATCAAAAAGATAGTTACACCAACAAACGCCTTGTTTTTAGCATAATTATTGAGTTCGAATTTAAGTATTTTTCTAAATTGTTTCATAGCTTAGACCTCCACTGTGGCATTGCCTGCGTGTTCTACGAAAATATCATTGAGAGAAGGTTCAAATACCTTTACCTCATCAATATCATAGTTTTCTACAAGACGAGTCATAGTAGCTTTCTTTTCAGAAGAATCTGCCAAGCGGATCAACAAGTCGCCGCTTTCCATAACCGTGCAGGAAGATCCAAAATCAGCAATGATTGCTTCTGGCACTTCTGTTTTTACAACCAAACGGTCTCTGGGATAGTCACGCTTGATGTCGTGCAAATCACCGTGAAGTGCAACAACACCGTTATTTAGGATAGCAATGCTGTCACAGAACTCTTCTATGTAGCTCATCTGATGGCTGGAGAACAGAACGATCTTTCCTTTTGCGATTTGCTCTTTAACTACATCCTTTAAGAGCATTGCATTCACGGGGTCAAGACCTGAAAATGGCTCGTCAAGAATAATGATGTCGGGGTTGTGGGCAAGAGCTGTAATAAGCTGGATCTTTTGCTGATTGCCTTTGGAAAGTGTATCGAGTCGCTTGTTGCGGTACTCGGCCATGCCGAGTCGTTCAAGCCAATAGTCGATGGATTCCACGGCTGCTTTACGGCTCATACCTTTCAGCTCTGCAAAATAAGTTAGCTGATCAATGATGACTTTTTTCGGATATAGACCTCTTTCTTCAGGAAGATAGCCGATACCGATTTTGTTGTAGTCGATAGGCTGACCGTCAATTAACACCTCCCCGCTGTTCGCGGGAAACACATCCATTAAAATACGGATAGACGTGGTTTTGCCGGCGCCGTTTCTGCCGAGAAGACCGAAGGCTTTCCCTCCTTCAGCTTTGAATGTTACTCCGGTGAGGACTTTCTTTTCACCAAAGGACTTTTCTATGTTTTTAAGTTCTAATATCATTTCCCATTTCCTCCATTGTTTGTAAATCTCATTCTGCACAATTTACCATAAATAAAAAGTGCGTGACCGAAGCCACGCACCAAAAACGCAACTCCGATTGTCGCCAAACAAATCTTAAACACAAAAGGACAAACCTTATTGTCATTCAAGTGGAATTGCGTTTTTACCGAATTCATTTTGAATGACAACGGCAGAAGGGTATAATATCCCCTTAGTAAAGGTCATCCTTTGTTATTATTAGATTTGTTTGGCAAGTTATATTATGACACAATCAGAAACAAAAATAAAGTAGTTTTGAAAAAGTTGGGAAATTTGTTACTTTGAGAAAAATAAAGTATGGCCGATCCGACGATACTGTGTTTTCCGCAATCCTAAACGGTTTTCCCACTTCTCCGTTAAGAATACCTTGCTTTTATGTGGGCAGTTTCATATTTTTCCACCATTTGCACATAATAAAAAACGCAGAAAGGTGGTAATTATGGCAACACAAAGAAAAGGAAAACAAAGCTTCGTTCCATTCATTCAACCGGTAATTACAGCCTGGGCTAATGTCGCCGGCAAAAAGGAATCGGAAGGACCTCTTGGAACCACTTTTGATATTAAAAGCAACGACTCCTATTTTGGGCAGGAAACCTGGGAACAAGCGGAAAAGCATATGCAGCAACTGGCCTTGCAAGCATTATGTGAAAAAGCCGGAATAACACAAAATGAATTAGACTTAGTATTTTCAGGCGACCTGCTAAACCAATGCATCGGCTCATCCTTTTCTCTCAGAAACACAAACATTCCCCACCTGGGGCTTTATGGAGCCTGCTCCACAATGGCAGAGAGTCTCCTCTTGGCGGCAATGACCGTTGGCGGCGGTTACTTTGACAAGGTCGCCGCAATGACCTCCTCTCACTTTGCTTCCTCAGAGCGTCAGTACCGTTTTCCACTGGGTTATGGCGGACAAAGAACACCAACTGCTCAGTGGACGGTAACAGGCGCAGGGGCCGCCTTAGTCTCCAGTAACGGTAAAGGACCAAAAATAACCGGCTGTACCGTCGGCACAGTAACCGATCTGGGTATCAAGGATGCAAACAATATGGGTGCGGCAATGGCACCGTCCGCCCTTGCCACCATCAAAGCCCATTTTGAAGACTTTAATACAAGGCCGGAAGACTTTGACTTGATTGTAACCGGTGATTTGGGACAGGTGGGCAAAGAAACTTTACTGAATTTGGCGCAACTGGAAGGAATTGGTCTTGGAGGAAAGATCACCGACTGCGGCTGTCTAATATTTGACAATTTGAAGCAGGATGTTCACGCAGGCGGCTCTGGCTGCGGATGCAGTGCCGTTACACTATGCGGCGAGCTGTTAAACAAACTCTCCAAGCGTAAACTTAATAAAATATTATTTTGCGGTACCGGAGCCTTGCTCTCCCCTACCTCGACCCAACAAAATCTTCCTATTCCCGGCGTATGCCATGCAGTTTGTATAGAGGGGTGCTGATATGGATTATTTGAAAGCGTTTCTATTTGGCGGACTGCTATGCCTAATCGGGCAAATCTTAATAGATAAAACCAAGCTCACACCGGCAAGGATTCTCGTCTCCTATGTGGTAATCGGCGTAATCCTTGGGGCAATCGGTATTTACGGTCCACTGGCGGAATTTGCCGGGGCGGGCGCAACTGTCCCCTTAACGGGATTTGGTTATTTACTTTCCAAGGGTGTAAAGGAGGCCGTTGACGAAAGCGGGTTTATTGGTATATTTACCGGCGGCCTCAAATCCACAGCAGGTGGCATTACTGCCGCAATTTTTGCAGGATTAATTGTAAGTCTTCTGTTTAAGGCAAAGGATAAATCCTGAAATCCAGGGCATAGTAATACCGCGGCAAGGCCGTACTAAATTACGGAGGAATCATTTTATGGAAAACCAGAATAGAAACCAGAATCAGAATAACAATCAAAACCAGAATAACAACCAGAACAAGAACAGCAATCAAAACCAGAATAACAACCAGAACAACCAGAACAACCGCAACAGCCGTTAAAGTGATCCGCCGAATGGTTACCCATTCGGCGGAAAAATTATTCTACATCTATTGCACAATTTAGACGAAGGAAATAAAGCACAGACCGTTTAATGGGTAATTGATAAATCTGGGAAAGCGCATCCGCATATGCTGCGATTTGCTTCCGATATCCATCAGCAACAGAAGTAACTGTATCCTCAGTAACAATATCCGTCTTAAAATCAATGACAGTAATGCCATCGTCTTCCAAAATAGCGCAGTCCACAACGCCCTGCAGAAGCACGTTATCCTCCCATAACCCTTCCTGCAACTGAGCGGCAGGTACAAGAATAGAGAATTTGAACTCTTTCAACACTTGTCTGCTACTGCATAATTGCTGTCCCAGAGGAGAATGAAGAAAGGCATATATACCATTACGGTCAATGACGGCAAGCTCATCATCTGTCAATCGTCCGCACATATGCAAGTCATCCAAGGCCGTATCCAGTGCTTCAATCGACGGTGCACGGTCAAAGCTAAGGAACTGCAATGCTTTGTGTGTCGCTGTACCTACAGCAAGGCTATCCTGACTTTTTTGAATAAAGGACGGTTTTCGCAAGTAAGTGATCTTCTTCTCCCGGACGGTATCTTCCTCTACTTCAAGATCTTTTTCTCTCCCCTTTAACTGGGTTGCCGTTTGTTTAGACGGGAAAGACGTTGCTTTTTCATAGGGGTATACATAGGAAAGTGCTTCCCTGTATTTTTGATAAGCTTCATCATTAAAGCCTTTCGGTATTTCCACCGGTTCCAACACACCTGCCCCGTCCCGTGATACATCACGAATTGCTGATATCTTCCAAGCAGGCAACGTTGTTGTCAAAACCAACGGTCTATCCCCTATTGCAAATAGCTCTCCGGCTTCTATCTTTTGTATAGCTGTTTGCAAAACCCAATCACCCATAGAGGATGCCTCGCTGGTCAGTAGGAGATTACCAGCAAAATCAATCCGACGGGCACATTTTTGGAGAGTACGCTCCAAATAACGGGATGCATAGGTCATAATCAAGCGATCTTTCGCTCTTGTCATCGCGACATACAGTACACGAAGTTCTTCTGAAAGGCTATCAGCACTCTTTTTGAGCATAATTGCCCGTTTTGCAATTGTGGGATATCGTATCCGCATTGCAGAATCTACATAGGTAACACCAAGTCCCAAACTCTTATCACACAGAACCTGTTCTTTCAGATCCTCCCGGTTGAAGCTCTTAGAAAGTCCGCAAAGAAATACAACAGGATATTCAAGACCTTTGGATTTATGGATGCTTAATATAGTTACCATGCCCTCAGTCCTGTTATTGGCAGAGGTGGGTAAACCACGTTCCGCAAGACCTTCAAAATACGCAAGAAAGCTGCGTACATCCCGCCGTCCAACCTGCTCTGCCTGAGAGACCAACTGCAGAAATGTCTCTATTGTTACGGTAGTACCCTTGTAGGCCAAAAATATGCTGTCCATTCGCGTTAGTGTAAGAATATGTTCTATAACCTCAGAAACCGTACACATTCTCGCCAGCTTGCGAAGCTTTGTAATCGTTTCGTAGAACGCAACAACTTTCCCATCACGGGAATGACGCAGTAACGCGAAAAATGGACGAAAGGTATCATCCTTGCGAATAGATGCCATTTCGTCAGCAGAAAAGCCAAAAACGCGGCTCATCATAACCGCTACAAGCGGAATATCCTGCAACGGGTTATCAATTACCTGTAGCAAAGACCGCAGAAATTGCACTTCCTCCGATTGCAATACATCCTGTTCGTTACCAAAAGAGCAAGGAACACCGGTCGCCTCCAGAGCAGCGGCAAATTCAGCACCAACAGACCCGGGAGAACGAAGAATGATGGCAATATCCTCCGGTACAATAGGTCTCAGCCCGTCTTCTCCGCGTACTAAGCATCCACTATCGAGTAATTCCCGAACTCTATTCGCAACAAAGGATGCCTCCTCCCCATAAGTATCCTCTTTAACATCTATGGTATAAAATTCAACCGCAGAACCGGGCAACTCGGGCGTATTTTCGTCGCCGTTAAGCTTTTCTTCATCCCCGTAAACCAATCCTCCAACAGATGGGGACATACAGCGGGAAAACACGTCATTGATGCCGCAGATAACACCGCTGGATGAACGGAAATTTTTACTCAGCAGTACCTTTCTTCCCTGACCGGGCGAAGCGTCCTCAGAAGATACATAGGTATTGTACTTCTCAAGGAAGATTCCGGGATCTGCCAGGCGGAATTGATAGATAGATTGCTTCACATCACCAACCATAAAACAGTTTTGTCGTTTTTGGGTCAGTGCGTTAAAAATTGCATCCTGAACGGCGTTACTATCCTGGTACTCATCCACCATAACTTCCCGGAAGCGCTGGCCGATCTCATCAGCCGCGGCAGTGATCCCTGTGCGTTTCTTCCCCCACAAAAGATCCAGGGTTTTGTGCTCCAGATCCGCAAAATCCATAATTCGCTTCATCTGTTTAAGCCGGCCATATGCAACAGTAAATTTTCTTACAAGCGCAACTAAGCCGCTAACCACCGGAGCACTGCTTTTTAGCTCTCCGATAACCTGTTCGTTTGGATAAGTAAAAACAGTCTGCTTCTTAAGAAGTATCTCCTTGCAACCATCACGAACCGCTTTGATCCGTTCCTTCAAATCCGGGTCTGCGTTTTTTCCAAAGGTCATGGTACCAAACTGCAAAACTAAATGATTGTGAATCTCTTCCCATGTATAACAGCCGCGCAATGCAATCATCTGCTCACAGGTAGTATCCAGCAACACCGAGGCTTTCACCATCCCGTCTGACGCCCGCGCTTCCTCCGCGCAACGCCGCATTGCCGGAACGTAAAGATCAAGACAGGCGTGGAGATCGTCAATAAGGTATTTACCCCAAACTGTTTCCCCGGCATCGGTAATATCCCTTATGTCGCTTTCCCGGATGCATTTTTCTAACCAACCGTCGGGATCAAGGTGGCAGCGTGCGCTTTGATAAATACTCAGAATGATCAGAGGCAGTTGCCGATCATCACGGCCATAACCCTGTGTGTCCACTACCGTTCTGAAGTCCGGATCTGTTTCGATTCCGTCGTAGGCATCCTCCAAAAGCTGCGCCAATACGCTCTCCTGAATCAGTGCACATTCATCCTCTTCCGCTACCCGAAAGTCAGCAGGAATGTTAAGCCTGTAGGCATTCTCACGAAGAATATCCGTACAAAACCCATGCACAGTGGATATTTTTGCAAGATAAAGCCGCTGAAGCTGACTTTGCAAATGACGGTTTCCGCCATCATCGGCAAGAAGCTGGTTAAGTCTCTTTCCGATTTTCTCCCGTAGCTCTGCCGCAGCAGCTTTCGTATAGGTAATAATCAAAAAATCATCAATATTGGCAGGGTTCACAGGATCAAGAATATAACGCATAAGGCGCTCCACAAGCACCATTGTCTTGCCGGAGCCGGCTGCAGCGGAAACAAGAAGCTTTCCGCCGTTATCATACACTGCCTGTTGTTGCTGGTTAGTCAAATTAGCCATATGCATTCACCTTCTTCCTGATTTGCTCCCAAAACAATTCAGCCTTCATTGCCGCAAAATCTCTGCGACCTTTCTCCTGTTCTTCCCCACATATCTGGGCATACGGGCAAAAGGCACAGGCGTTATGATAACTGCCACGGGTATAAGGATTTGCGGAAACATCGCCGGATGCAATGGTATCGACAAACTGGCGGAGAAGAATGGTAATATACTTTTCAAGGTCGCTCAGTTGCTCTCGGCTGGCCACAGCGCCTGTTACCTCACCATCCTTTTTAATGCGGAAATCAAGCCGCTGAGGGGCACCGTCGGGCTGCATTGCCTGCAAAACATCCATATCGTGTAGAAGCAGGCCTTTGCGCTTCCATTCTTTAATTCTGAGGGCAACTGCTTCTTCCTGTAAAAGTGCGCCGTCAGCTGCAACCACCGGAGCTCTTGCCGGAAAATACTGCACACCGGCAGGATAAGGTTTTTTACCTAAAAAGTCTTTACCGTTCCGTGTCAGGGCAAAAAGATACAGTAGCATTTGCAGTCCAATGCCGTTAAACACATCACAGTAGTCAAAATCCTTCTTGCCCGTCTTATAATCCACCACACGAATGTAGTTTCTTCCCTGCGCATCCCAAATATCCACACGGTCCACAAAGCCTTGCAGACAGGCTTCCATTGCCGCCCCGTCGATCGTAATGGGTGGCATCATTCCTCCGTCTCCAAAGTTCAGTTCAAAATAGGCGGGATAAAAAGCACAGCTATGCAGTTCATTCCACAGTTCTTCCACAACCATATCCAGTTCCTGGACATTTCGGTTAAGGAGGTAGGAAATCCGCTGGGAGTTAATGTCTGCGAAGTGCGTTTTAATATATTCGTCGGAATGGCGCCGGGCAATTTTGAGAACATCGCTGACGGAACAATTATGGAATCCGCCATTTTTCATAACCTCGCAGGCAGTTTCCTCCAAAACTGCGTGGACATAAGTACCGTACTCTGCAGGATCAACAGTAGCCGGTTTCCGTTCCTTTGTACGCAAGCCGTATTGCAGAAAATAGCGCATCCGGCACTCTGCAAATTTGTCTACCTGAGATGCCGATAGCATTAGCCTATCGCCATATAAACTACGAATATTTTCCTGACTGACATTGCCGTGTACAAATGCAGCACTATCCGAAAGATAACGGTATTCATCAGTAAGGCTAAGCGCCTGTGCGAAATCTGCCTTGCCAGTTCTCACAAGGTCAGCTGCAATCCCAAGCCTGTCCGGTCCTGCAAAAGGAGTATCCCTTTCCCCTATTTTCTCACCGCCGGCAAATCCGGAAAGTCTCCGGAACACAAAAGACGGCATACCAGAAGAGCAAGAAAGGGTTATAGATTCTCTTGCGCCACAAAAGACACCGTAAATTTCTGAAAACTCCGCATATACACCTTCCAGTGCGCCACCGGTCAAGCCAATTCCCATCTCCCTTAGTGCTGTCCGCTCCCAATCGCTCAGCACCCCTGAAGAGCCCGAATAACCTGGCATATCGCCTTCAGCTACACCAAGGACGATCAAGTGCCTTACCTGCTGGCAGCGCATAGCGCTTACAGGGCCTACCGTAACCGCATCCAGTACAGGTGGTATTGTTCCAACATCGTACTGGTTGAGGATGAGCCGCAGAAGCCGGGTAAATCCATTATCTTCCCAAGCTGTTTCTCCAAGAACATCATATATCTGTTCCAAGGCGTTAACAAGAATAGACCACAGCTGATTGAGCACCTGAGCGCTACGGTTATCCCCATCGCGGTCATATTCATCGGCAAGCCGACTTAGTCGCTTTGCAAAGGAAATATCCTCTAAAAATTCGTACAGCGCTTTCACTTTCTGAGAAACATTGGGTGCTTTTTTGAACATCTCACGCATACGCAGAAGCGGTTCAATCGCCCTTTGCCGCAGCTTCTCCAAATCTTCCAATTCCAAACGGCTACTGTCAGACCATTCTGCGCCAAGACCACGGGGATGGTTTTCCCACTTTACACACCATACATTTCCGGTAATACCCCATAAAAGCACATAGTTTTCCAGCCGATCACAGTCAGAGAGGGACAAGGGAGATAATCCACTACGCAGATAGGTAAGCACATCTTCCCGGTCGAATCCGCAAAGCGCCGCGTCCAAAGCCGCCATTACCGTATTCATAACTGACTTTTCAAGTACACATTCCTTACCGGTCAGGTAGTACGGGATGCCACAGCGGCGAAATGTTGTATTGACTGCCGTTCGATATAGGGACAGATTTCCGCAAACAACACTGATATCACGGAAACGAACGCCACTTCTGACAAGCTCCCATATCTTCTGTGCGGCCATATTAACTTCTTCGTATGGCGTGTCAACTCGGAGCGCGGTAAGATGATCCGAAATCACCTGATCAACATTACCCTGATACAGCTTCTTACAAACCGGTGCAACCGGCGTTTGGGCAGGCTCTACAAAACAAATATCTGCCTTGACACCGTGCTTTTTCGCAATACTAAGCAGGGCCTTTGCTGTATCTCCAGCCTTCTGGAATGCCATATTATTAGAGCCGGGCGCATCACAATTAAGACTTATCACAACTTTCGGAGAAGAACAAATGAGATGGCTGATGATTGCCATATGCTGCCGGGTGAAATCAGGAAATCCATCTATGTAAATCACGTGATTTTCTCCGAATGTACTGTTTTCCAGTTGTTCAAGAAGCCAGGTCATCTGATCTCTGGGATCGCATTTTCCTCTATCGGTCAGTGCATCGTAGCCTTCATAGAGCAAAGCAAGTTCTTCCAGCTTTTGCGCAAATAGGCCTTCGCTTTCCCGGGATGCGCGCCGAAGGTCTTCGGAAGTAATACAGCAGCGCTTAAATTCATCCACCGCATCCACAAGATCGGTGAGAAATTCAGGTTTTGTCTCGACGGAAGCATAAGCCTTCAGACTTCCCCGCAGTTGCTTCGCAACAGAAGCCATCGCCACAACACGCCCCCCGTTGTCCAAACATTCTGCCGGTACAATACCTGTGTATTCAGAAACTCTTCTTGTGAGGCGAGAGAAAGACAGAACCTCAGCATAACGGCTTGCGGTATTACCTGCCACTGCACAAAGCCGACGTTCTGTGTCATGGCTAATCAGCTCAGGTACCATTAAAATTCTGTTAGGTTTACCTTGCGCCACATCCTCAGCAAGCATACTATGAATCGCATCCCGGTTGGCAACCCAGTCCGTGCCTAAAATAAGCTGCAGCATATTCTCACCTCTTTTTTATATTCTTGCAGTTATTATAGCACAATCCCGCAATTATGGTAGGGTTATTTTATCGGTTATAAAGGAAATTCTCAAGATTTCCGAGAAAGTCCAAGAAAAAGAACCGAATTTCAATTTTATCACTTTTTGCTATGCTCTCCGTAAGTTGGTCCGAAAACCCGGCATCTGCCGCTACTTCCGTAAATTTTTCACTTGTAGCCGGCATGCACAGCGACGGGAACGCCACACACCACCAATTCTTTCCTTCAGCCTTTCCTATCTCAATTCTCAGCGATGTATAGACCCCGGAAGGTAAGGAAAAGGTATCATAATGCCGAATGTCAAAGCATTCCTCGCCCAAGCGCACATTTATGCTGTATGCAGAGCCTTCTTTTGCAAGCTGTTCTTTTGCAACTGCCTGTATATGCGAAATATTTTCCGAGATAATTTTCTGTGCCTGATCCGCATTGTCTACACCTGCAAGAATCTGCCCTAAGTAGTTATTTACCCCATCCCGAACACGCAATTTCAGTGCCTGATCCGCATCACTATCCGAATTTGCGACAATGTGCAGACGGATAATCTCCTCCCGAAGTTGCATTTTTTCTGCAGAACACTCCACAGCAAAGCATAATCCGCTTAAAAATAAGGTTAAACATAGAAATAAGATCGCTTTTTTCATAAAAAACACCGTCCATACTGAAATGACTCCAGTATGGACGGATTTTGGAAAAATTATACAGGTTTTGCAATATAAATTTGCGGGTAGTTTTCCCGGAGCATATTGCAGATCACGGCCGCGTACTCAAAAGACTCAACAATAGCAAATACCGCAGAGCCGGAGCCGGTCATTTGATAACCGACTGCGCCGTAGCTGTTGAAGATGGACTTAATATAATTCACCTCAAGATGATCCTGGGTAACCACAGGATCAAACACATTGCAGAGATTTTCTGCAATCTTACCCAAATCTCCGGCAAGAAGGGCGCTCTCCATTGCCTGATGGTCCGGACGATGGGCAATCACCTTTTCATCCAGTTTCCGGTATAGTTCCGGTGTAGAGGACGAAAAATCCGGCTTGCAGATTACAAAGCAACAACCCTGGGGCATATCCGGCAACTTACGAAGCTGTTCGCCTCTCCCCTCCGCCATTGCTGTACCGCATAGAACACAGAACGGAACATCACTGCCAACCTGTGCGCCCAGTTCCGCTAATGCGAGGATGGAAAAGGGATAATCATAGTGGCGGTTCAGCGCCCGCAAAACAGCAGCGGCGTCAGCGCTGCCGCCGCCAAGCCCCGCCTCGGTAGGAATTCGTTTGGTAATGCGGATTTCCAAACCCTCCGGGTCTTTTCCGGTCGTGTCAAAAAACAGCTTCGCGGCTTTCCAGGCAAGATTTTTTTCGTCAGCGGGAATTGTATCCCAATTGCAAACCATACACCAGGGTTTTCCTGTACCAATATCAATCTCCACATCATCCCGAAGGGAAATGGTTTGCATAATGCTCTTAATATTGTGATAGCCGTCCGGTCGTTTATCCAGCACATCCAAAGTTAGATTCACTTTCGCAAAAGCGCTTTCCTGCAAGGTTGTCATTTTCTGCCTCCAACTTGTTTTTTTCCATTATAGCAGAACATCATATAATTTTCAACGCATATTCCCCTATTTTTCTGACATACTAAGCATATCCAAATACAGGAACGGAGGTAATTACCTTGGATACACTTGCATTGATCCTTTCCATTATCGGCTCGGTCAACTGGGGACTTGTTGGTCTGTTTCAGTTCGATCTTGTTGCGTGGCTCTTCGGTGGACAAGATGCGCTGATCGCAAGAATCATCTACACAGTCATTGGTCTTGCCGGTCTTTGGTGCATCACAACACTTTTCCGCAGAGATTCTCTCCTGCGGTCCGAATGAGAAAAACGGCAGTACATTTGTACTGCCGTTTTTACTGTAAGATTTAAGCCTCTGCAGCCGGGAAAACACGGATAACGCAGGAATAGGTAACACCTTCGTGTGTTCCTGTAACTGTAACAACACCGGGTGCACTACCCGTAATCCGTCGGCCGTCAATGGTGATAATTCCTTCACTGCTTACAGTCCACTCAACGGTAATCTTATTGCCGGCAGAATCCTTCAGGAAGAGCTGTACGGTCTCACCGACCTTAATGGAAGCATCATTGTCGTGCTCACGGCCATAGGAATTCCAAAGTGTGTATGCACCGGTACCGCTTGTTCCGTTATCTTCCTGAACACCGCCATTGCCATCGGTGGTAGTGTCGTCCTGGAAGCTGCAACGAACAATGCAAGAAACCTTCTGATCGCCATATTCTGCATAAACCGTTGTTACGCCCTTACCAACTGCAGTAACCTTACCGTTCACAATGGTCGCAATCGTTTCATCAGCAGAAGTAAAGGTAATGAGACTCTTATCAATATCGCCGCTGTAGAGCTGCCAGGTTGCACCCTTATAACTCAGCGTAAAATCGCTTCGATTAAGAACAAGGGTTTCGGGCGGTAGCGTAGGAGGCTCTGTCTCCTGCTGCATAGTGCAGGTTACTGTACATACCGCAATGGCATCGCCGCAGGTAACGGTGATCTGCGCAGTTCCAGGACCAATAGCAACCAATTCACCGACTTCATCAACTGTAACTACCAACGGATCACTGGAGGAGAAAGTAAGCAAATCGGTAGTATCCTCAGGATTGCAGATGGCAGTCAAGCGGAAGCTCTGACCAAATTCAGTAAGGTTGACGTTTTCCACAGAAAGCGTAATACCTACGCAAGGGATCTCAGGTAGTGTGGTATCCTGGGGTGCAGTTGTAACGGGAGGCTCTGTAGGTTTACTGCCGTTATCGCAAGAGGATACCAGCATACTAATCAAAATTACCAGCAGGACGATCAGGGCAATACCCATTGCAATATACTTGCTAAAGGGACTATTCTTCTTGCTCTTTTTTCTGCGATTACTGCCACTGGGTTTGGTGTTACGGTTGGCAGAAGCACGGGATGTATCCCGCTCCCTGCGGGCTGTTACTGTGGCATTGGAAGTAGGCTCCGGTGTGCCGTAATGTACACTGCCACACACAGGGCAACGGGAAGATGTCTCTGGATAAGCAGCGCCACAAACATCACAAATAATTTTACTCATAGATTAACCCCACCTTCTATTTTCGTTAAGCTCATTATAGCATTGATTTTAGATTTGTACAACCATTTTTTATTAAAAATACAAGCTGAATTTTAGAAGAATTTGTTACATTGTCTGTAACAATTCGGAAGCATCCGTTAGAACAACATCCGGCTTAATATCGGAGGCCAGCAGCATTTCCTTGGTTGTCTCACCGCTTAATACAAGTACGGATAATATACCCGCATTCAATCCACAGCGGATATCCGTATATAAACGGTCTCCGATCATTGCAGTCTCCTCTGCTGTGTAACCTGTGCGAGCCATAGCAAGCTCAGGAATTAATGTAGCAGGTTTTCCAATCACCAAAGGCCGCTTTCCCGAAACATTAAACAGCATATCACACACACTGCCGCAATCCGGAACGCTGCCGAACTCCGTGGGGCATACATAATCACCGTTGGTTGCGATGTAAGGAATCTCTCTTGTACACAGAAGCTTACTGACAGTTTCCAGCTTTCTGAATGTCAGCTCCGTGTCAAAACCCATTACAATGCAATCTACCTGATCCGGCTCTTCTGTAATTGTAAAACCGGCCTGGGATAATTCTGCTTTGAGGGATTTTGTACCGCAGACGAACAGCTTGTCCTGCCTATGATGCTGTGATAAATAATAAGCCGTGGCTTGAGAGGATGTAACAAAGTCCTCATATTGGGCCGCAATGCCCATATCTTTCAGCTTTTTAATATAGTCATTGACACTCTTAGAAGAATTGTTGGTTACAAACAGATATTTCTTGCCGGAATCCCGGATGTTCCGCAACAATTCCTTGGTAAAATCGTACAACTGTTGCCCAAGATATAAAGTGCCGTCCATATCAAATAAGTACAGCTTAATATTCTTTAGCCGTTCCATAACCACTCACCTACTCGATCTTTTATGTCATTATAACAATCCAAACAAGATTTATCAAGGCAGGCAACAAAATTCGGTGGATTTTTTCATTTTGACAGCCTATTATGAAAAACACGACTGAAAAGGAGGCAACTATTTTGTCATATTCGTCAAAATCAAACTTCGCCCTGCAGTACACTCTGGGAGATGTGCTTACCGTAAAGGATGGCGTTCGGTGTTATCCGGCAACAGATCGGGAAAACGGCAACCGTTATATAGCAAAGGTTCATTCTTTTCCTGCAAAACCAAGCACTACAGAAGCTTTTCTGCTATCCGGCGCGTTTCCGAATATCGAAAAAGTAAATGCTTATTACAGAGAGCAGGCGCGGGAACTTTGTAAGCAAGCGGCAATTCTGAACGCCCTTTCCCACACAGAGTACTTTTCACACTTTTCAGCCTGCCAAACGGAACCTAAAAACGATTTGGGGTATGATGTATGGCTTCTCTCCCCCTATAAACGGAGTTTGTACACAATATTAAATAAGGTCAAACTAAGCCGGGAAGACATCATTGAATTAGGTATCCATCTTTGCCGCGGTCTAACGCAATGCCGAGAGGCCGGTTTTATATATGTCGGACTAAAACCGCAGAATATCTTTCTTTCCGCAAAAGGTGAATTTCAGATTGGAGATGTTGGTTTTGTTCCTATCTCATCTCTTCCCTATGCAACGCTTCCAAAGAGATATAGTACTATATATGCACCCCCGGAATGTCAGGACCTCTTTTCGGTCATCAGCAATAATACAGATGTTTACAGTGTAGGTGTCCTACTTTATCAATTACTGACCGGTGGTAAGCAGCCGGAAAGTATTAAAAAGCTACCGGACAGTGTGGACAAGGAACTATCCACAGTAACTATGCAAGCCTGCGCGCCCACACCGGCTAAACGCTGGTCTCATCCCCGCGATCTGGAACAGGCACTTACGGATTGCCGAAAATTAAGGTAATATCATACGCAAATACGAAAAATACAAAGAAAAATTACAAAAAGTATTGCATAATTCAAGCAACGGTGATATACTTATTCAAAATTTAATCAGGAGGAATCCCGATGACAACATTATTCGCTGCAACTTACTTTTACTTTAACTACTATTACTTTTTTATGAAAAAGTAATAGAGTTTTGTGTTGCACGGATTTATAAGTATTCCATTTACTTTATGCGCTGCACAGACTCACATCTGTGCAGTTAATTTTTTAGGAGATGATTTTATGATCGCAGTACTCAAACACGGAACAACCCCTCAGCAAACTGAGCATCTTGTTAACTGGCTGAAAAATATGAATATTGATGTTCATATCTCGGAAGGTAAAGAAATTACCGTTCTTGGCCTTATTGGCGATACCAGCCGGGTGGATATAGAGCTTCTCAACAGCCTGGAGATTGTCTCAAGTGTTAAACGCGTGTCTGAACCGTTTAAGCAGGCCAACCGAAAATTCCACCCCAATGATACCGTCGTTGAGGTTGGCAATGTACGCATTGGCGGCGGTCATTTTGCTATGATCGCCGGCCCTTGCTCTGTGGAATCTATGGACCAGATTATTGAGGTTGCCACCGCCGTTAAGGAATCCGGTGCGGACATTCTCCGCGGCGGCGCATTTAAGCCCAGAACCTCCCCCTATGCTTTTCAGGGTTTGAAGGATGAGGGTATCCGCTTGCTCTTGGAGGCAAAAAAGGCAACCGGTCTTCCTATCATCACAGAGATTATGAATATTCGTTCTTTGGATCTGTTTAACGATGTGGATATCATCCAGGTTGGCGCAAGAAATATGCAAAACTTTGACCTCCTTCAAGAATTAGGAAAGACAAATAAGCCCATTCTGCTGAAACGGGGTCTTGCCAACACCATCCAAGAGCTTCTTATGAGTGCTGAATATATTATGAGCGAGGGCAATGAAAATATCATTCTCTGCGAGCGCGGTATCCGCACTTATGAGACCTGCACACGCAACACCTTGGATCTTTCGGCAGTACCTGTACTTCACGATCTGACCCATCTACCGGTCGTAGTTGACCCCAGCCACGCCACAGGCCGTTCCGCACTTGTCCCCTCTATGGCCGCGGCCGCCGCGGCGGCCGGTGCAGACGGTATTATGGTGGAGGTGCATAACAACCCTTCCTGTGCATTCTGCGACGGTGCCCAATCCCTGACCCCCGCACAGTTCGACGAGGTTAACCGCCGCGTGCGCCGTATCCGCGAGGTTATTGTATGAATGTAGGCATTCTTGGACTGGGTCTTATCGGCGGTTCTCTCGCCCGTGCATATGCAAAAGCCGGGCATACCGTTTTGGCACAGGAGCAATCTGCCTCTACCTTGGATTTTGCTATACTCGCAGGAGCCGTCAGCGCACCTCTGACAGAGGAGAACATCCCCTCCTGCGACCTGATTCTCCTTGCGATTTATGCAGACGGCTCTGCTACTTGGTTAGAGGAAAAAGGCAGGCTTATCGGCAAAAACGCCCTTGTTATTGACTGTTGTGGCATTAAAGAGCAAATCTGTGCCCGGTGCTTCCCTGTTGCCCAAAAATACGGCTTTACCTTCGTCGGTGGACACCCGATGGCCGGCTCTCACTTCTCCGGTTTTAAGTACAGCCGCTCCAACCTGTTTCAAGGTGCACCTATGGTTCTTGTTCCCCCCGTCTATGACGACCCGGAGCTGCTATCCCGGGTAAAGGAAGCCCTTTCCCCTTGTAACTTTGGTTCTTTTTCTGTTACAACCGCAAAGGAGCACGATATTATGATTGCATTTACCTCCCAAATGCCCCACATTGTCAGCAACGCCTATATTAAATCCCCTACCGCCCTTAAGCACAAAGGCTTTTCAGCCGGTAGCTACAAGGATTTGACCCGTGTTGCCTGGCTAAATCCCAATATGTGGGCAGAGCTTTTCCTATCCAACAGGGAAAATGTTCTGTATGAGCTTGATGTTTATATTGAAAATCTTTGCAAATACCGCAAAGCCCTTGATAATAAGGACGAAGCCGGCCTTATCGCCCTTCTTGACGAGGGGCGCAGACGCAAAGAGGAGGTTGACGGATGAAAACCATCACCGTAAATGCTTCCAGAAGCTACCCGATCTATGTAGGAACAGAACTCCTTGCTAACATTGGAGACTATATACCCCAGGTTAAATCGAGTTACACAATCGCTATTGTCAGCGACAGCAATGTTTGGCCGATCTATGGCAACACCGTTTGCGCATCCCTGAAAGACAGAGGATATGATTTTGTTCATTATGTCCTGCCCGCCGGCGAGGAAAGCAAGAACAGCGAGCAATATATCCGTATCCTTAATTTCCTTGCAGAAAACAGCATTACCCGCGGCGATTTGTTGATTGCTCTGGGTGGAGGCGTGGTCGGAGACATCACCGGCTTCGCAGCCGCAACCTACCTGCGGGGCGTTCCCTATATTCAAGTTCCCACCTCTCTACTTGCAATGGTGGACTCCTCTGTGGGCGGAAAAACCGCCATTGACCTGCCTGCCGGCAAAAACCTTGTAGGTGCATTCAATCAACCGGCAATGGTGCTTTGCGATATTTCTGCATTAAACTCCTTACCGGAGGACATTTTTACCGATGGCTGTGCAGAGGTTATTAAATACGGCATTTTGTATGACGCCCAGCTCTTTTCCCATTTGCAAACCTTTGGACTGCAATTTGACCGGGAATATGTCATCACCCGCTGTATTGAGCTTAAGCGGGATGTGGTGATGGAGGACGAATTTGATACCGGTGCCCGGCAAATGCTGAATTTAGGTCATACCGTCGGACACAGCATTGAAAAATGCAGTAATTACTCTCTTTCTCACGGCAAGGCGGTAGCGATCGGCATAGCTGTCATTGCAAAAGCCAGCGCAAGTAACGGTTTCTGTGTGTCAACAATCTATGATGATATTATAGGTGTCTTGAACCGATTTACGCTTCCCTGCAGTACTTCCCTCTCCGCTGATTTACTTGCAGAAAACGCACTTTCCGATAAGAAGCGTTTCGGTGGAACTATTAACCTTGTTCTACCCCGAAAAATTGGCAAATGTGCGCTTCATCCCATTCCAGTTGGAGAACTAAAATCCTTTTTTGAAGCAGGACTTTAATATGGATATTACCATCTACCCGGCAAAGCTAACCGGTACTGTACAAATCATCCCCTCCAAATCCCAAGCCCACCGGCTTTTAATATGCGCCGCCTTTGCAAACAAAGCCACGGAAATTCTATGCCCGGAAACAAACGAAGATATTTCCGCAACTGTAGACTGTCTGAATGCATTGGGCGCAAAGATCAGCAGAATGGAATCAGGCTACTATATTTTCCCGGCAAAGCAAATTCCGAAAAAAGCCACCCTTAATTGCCGGGAAAGTGGTTCTACCCTTCGCTTTTTACTGCCGATTGCCGGTGCTTTGGGCGTGGAAGCCACATTTCAAATGGCAGGTCGGCTACCTAATCGGCCCCTTTCGCCTTTGCAGGAAGAAATGGAACGGATGGGATGCTCCATCACAAGATCAAGCCAAAACACTCTACTTTGTACCGGCAAACTGAGGCCCGGTTCGTACAGCATGGCCGGAAATGTATCCAGTCAGTTTATCACAGGTCTACTGTTTGCGCTCATTCTTTTGGATGCGCCTTGTACGCTTAATATTACAGGTAAAATCGAATCAAAACCCTATATTGAAATGACACGTCAGGCAATTTTAGCATTTGGCGGAAAAATTGACGCAAGCACCGTTTCCCCCTCTCTTCCCCTGAAAAGCCCGGGTACGCTTACTGTCGAAGGCGATTGGAGCAACGGCGCATTCTTTCTCGCCGCTAACGCATTGGGGAATGTAATTAATATTCAAGGGCTTAAGGAAGATTCCCCCCAAGGCGACCGGATCTGTCAGGATATTTTATCTACAAAACAGCCGATAAACATCTCCGCTTCCGACATTCCTGACCTTGTTCCCATTCTCAGTATCGTTGCAGCAGCAGGTAGTGGCGGCGAATTCTCGGATATTACACGCCTGCGGCTGAAAGAATCCGATCGAGTTGCATCCACCATTGCAATGCTGAATGCATTTGGGATCGAAGCAGTGGCAAACGAGAATACACTTATTGTATTTCCCGGGAAATTTTACGGCTGCACGATAAACAGTCAAAACGACCACCGAATTGCCATGTCTGCCGCCATTGCGGCCACAATCGCTGACGGTCCTGTTACCATTCTTGGCGCCCAGTGTGTTTCAAAATCCTATCCCGCTTTTTGGGAGGTATATAAATCCTTAGGAGGTAGCTATGAGCAGCACATACGGTGAAAATCTAAAACTATCTATTTTCGGTCAGTCCCACGGTGCTGCCATCGGAATGACATTGGATGGAATCCCTGCAGGCTTACCTGTTGATGAAGTTAAATTACAGGCATTTCTTTCCCGCCGTTCTCCCGGGGGCAAGGCGTATACCACAACCAGGAAGGAAGCGGATACACCCGAATTTCTCGCCGGTGTAGTAAACGCTTACACTTGTGGCGCTCCGATTGCCGCCATAATCCGCAATACCAATACCCGCTCCGGCGATTATGCCGCACTTTTAGACTGTCCCCGGCCCGGCCACGCAGATTATACCGCACAGGTAAAATACAAGGGCTTTCAGGATGTGGCAGGCGGAGGTCATTTCTCCGGAAGACTTACTGCGCCCCTTTGTATCGCAGGCGGTCTGTGCAAACAATGGCTGGAGGCTATGGGCATTCATATTCGCGCCCATATTTCCGTCCTTGCAGGAATTGCGGACGAGCCGATCTCCCCGGATTATACCAGCCAGACACCAATTTGCGTTCTGGACGATTTCCCTGTGCTGAATAAAGATGCCGGTATCGCTATGCAACAGGCGATCGCAGATGCAAAAGCCGATTGCGACAGCGTAGGCGGTATCATTGAATGTATTGTTACTGGCCTGCCTGCAGGCTGGGGCGATCCAATGTTTGGCGGTATGGAAAGCCGGCTTGCCGCAATGATCTACGGCATTCCCGCTGTGAAAGGCCTTGATTTTGGTGTAGGCTTTACAAGCAGTTATCTGCGTGGAAGCCAAAATAACGATGCTTTTGATATTAAAGATGGGAAAGTGGTTACCAAGACCAACTATGCCGGCGGTATTCTCGGCGGTATCACAAACGGTATGCCCCTTGTATTCACCGCGGCGATTAAGCCCACTCCCACGATCTTCAAAACACAGCAAAGCATTTCCCTTTCCAAAATGGAAACCTGCGAGCTAAACATTCACGGCAGGCACGATCCCTGCATTGTTCCCCGCGCCGTGCCGGTTATTGAAGCGGCGGCCGCAATCGCCATATTCGACGCATACCTTTCCAATCATTAGGAGGCCTATTATGGATATTCAGGAACTTCGTACACAAATTGACACCATTGACGATCAGCTTGTAAAGCTTTTTGCCCAGCGAATGGAAGTCGCCGAAAAAATCGGCGAGTATAAAAAAGAGAACAAACTACCCATCTTCGATCCCGGTCGGGAGCGGGCAAAGCTCCAGGATGTAGCAGAAAAAGCAGGTGCAGGTATGGAACAGTATACCCGTGTGCTGTATGCTATGCTATTTGAACTAAGCCGTAGCTACCAAAGCCGCACAACCTCCCATATGACACAACTTAATAACGACATCGCCGCCTCCATTGATAACACGCCGAAGCTCTTCCCACAGACACCTATGGTGGCCTGTCAGGGCGTGGAAGGCGCGTATTCCCAAATTGCCTGTGAAAAGATGTTCAAATCTCCCTTTATTATGTATTTTAAGAATTTTGAGGGTGTTTTCAACGCAATTGAGCAAGGGATGTGTCAATATGGCATTCTCCCCATTGAAAACTCCACTGCAGGCTCCGTCAAAAAGGTCTATGACCTGATGATCCATCATAATTTCTCCATTGTTCGTTCCTTCCGGCTGAAAATCGACCATAATCTGCTGACAAATCCCGGTACGAAGATGGAAGACATCCGTGAAATCTACTCCCACGAGCAAGCAATCAATCAGTGTTCAGAATTTCTCAAGCAGTTTCCCAACGCCAAGATCATTCCGGTGGAAAACACGGCTGTGGCCGCCCATATAGTCTCCTCCTCCGGCCGTAACGATGTAGCGGCTCTGTCCAGCAGAAGCTGTGAAGCGCTGTACGGTCTTACCTGCTTAGCCGCCTGTGTACAGGATAAAGGCAATAATCACACCCGCTTTATCTGTATCAGCAAAAAACTTGAAATTTACCCCGGCGCCGATAAAACAAGCATTATGATGGTCCTCCCCCATAAACCCGGCTCGCTTTACAGAATACTGGCAAGAATGTATGTGCTTGGAATCAATGTAATCAAGCTGGAATCCCGTCCCATTCCTGACCGGGATTTTGAATTTATGTTCTATTTTGATTTGGAGACTTCTGTCTACTCTCAGGAATTTGTACAGCTCATTTGTGAGCTGGACGGTCTGTGTGAAGAGTTTAAGTATCTTGGAAGCTATACTGAGGTGGTATGATGAACTGCGGCTTGCTTGGCAGACATTTGACCCACAGCTATTCTCCCCAAATTCACAGCCATTTAGGTACTTACCCATACGGTTTATTTGAGATTGAGCCAGAGGATTTGAAGGATTTCTTCACTAAAAAGGCTTTTGACGGCATCAACATCACCATTCCCTATAAAAAAGCCGCTGTTTCCTACTGCGACAGTCTATCTCCCCAGGCCCAGCGTCTCGGCTCTGTAAATACCGTAGTAAAAACAGAGGACGGAAAGCTGATTGGTCATAACACAGACTATTTCGGCTTTGCCTCCTTATTGCAAAAAAGCACCTTATCCGTATCCGGAAAAAAGGTACTTGTCCTCGGTAGTGGAGGTGCGTCTGTAACAGTGGAGGCGGTTTTGCATGAGCAAAAGGCAGATGTGGTGATTATCTCCCGTAACGGGGAGAATAACTACCAAAATCTCCATTTACACAAGGACGCATCCGTAATTGTGAACGCAACACCTGTGGGAATGTACCCCAATAACGGCGTTTCCCCCGTTGATTTGTCCCTGTTCCCCAAGTTAGAAGGTGTGATCGACTTAATTTACAACCCTGCCCGCACCAAGCTTCTTTTAGAAGCAGAAAGCAGAGGTCTCATTGCTGAAAACGGCCTGTGGATGCTTGTGGCGCAGGCAAAAGAAAGTGCAGAGTGGTTCACCGGCGCAAAAATTTCGGACGACAAGATTTCTCACATTTACCAACTGCTGAAATTGCAGATGGAGAATCTTATCCTGATAGGTATGCCCGGTTGCGGCAAATCTACCGTCGGAAAACGGCTTGCCGAAATAACCGGACGGAAATTCATTGACGCAGATGCCGCCATCACGGAAAAGGTCGGCATTTCCATCCCGGAAATCTTTGCGAAGGGCGGAGAAAATGCATTCCGGTCGATTGAAATATCTGTGCTTTCCGAAATTTGCAAAGGTTCAGGGCTTGTGATTGCTACAGGCGGCGGTTGTGTAACAAAAAAAGAAAACTACCCTATATTGCACCAAAACGGCCGTATAATATGGTTAAAAAGGGACATATCCGCTCTTCCTACTGACGGACGCCCCCTTTCGCAAAGCAATGATCTTACAGAAATGTATCATAAGCGCGCACCGCTGTATCAAAGCTTTGCCGACCTGACGGTTGATAACAATGCCCAACAGGAAGAAACTGCTGAAAGAATACTTGGAGGTTTGTAATATGAAAATCCTTGTAATCAACGGACCAAATATCAATATGCTTGGCATCCGGGAACCGGGTGTTTACGGAAAGCAGACCTTCCAAGATCTTTTGTGGCTCCTTGAAGAAACAGCGCAAAATCTTACTATTTCTGTTACCCAATTTCAGTCCAATCACGAGGGCGCAATCGTGGATATGATCCAAGCCGCCTATGGAAAATATGACGGTATTGTAATCAACCCAGCCGCTTACACCCATACATCCGTTGCTATTTTAGATGCCCTGAAAGCCGTATCCATTCCGGCTGTTGAGGTGCATATTTCCGATGTAGACGCAAGAGAGGAATTCCGTAAGCACTCTTACCCCGGTCTTTACTGCGAAAAAACCATAAAGGGTCAAGGACTGGACGGATACCGGCAAGCCATTATTTATCTGAAAGAAAAATACGCATAAAAATAGGCATCGCTTTTGCGATGCCTATTTTCTATTGTCTTTTCATCTGTCTGAGGAACATCCAAACCGCTAAAATAAGGAGGATCGCTGCGTACCCGAATACCCAAAGAAGATGTGGAAGTACTCCAGGAAAATCCCCTAACAGGGTAGCCCTTTCCAATTCAACTGCGTGAACAAAAGGAAGCGCATACGCAATATCCTTAAACAAACCGCCCACAAGGTCCAAATCAAACCAAATGCCGGAAACCCAGGCAGAAAGATTGGTAAGCAGCGCGCCACAAATTCCGCCGACCTGCTTATCGTTAAACACACTACCGCAAAGAAGCCCTAAGGCAATATACAGAATGGAAACCGGAATGATAAAAACCACAGCATACAGAATATTGCCTGTAATCTGAAGCCCAAGGACTATAGCAACGACATAGCAGATAAGGCACTGCGCCACCGCAATGGGAATGATAGGCAACGTATAGCCAAGAATGAAATCAATTGGCGTCATCGGGGTGGTATATAGGCGTTGAAGTAGTGCACTTCCTCTGTCCTTTGCAATGATCGTCGCCGAAAACAAGGTCATAAAAGACAGGCCGAAAACCGTAACGCCCGGCGTTAGATGCTGAATTTCAAAGAGGGCAACCGGAATGTTGGCCTGTATGGCACTGAGTAATAATATCAATACAAGCGGAAAACCCAGCCCAAAAAACAAATTCAGCGGATCCCGCAGGATCTCCTTTGTATTCCGCTTAGCAAATGTCAGTATTCTCATTTGGCTACTCCCTTAACAATTCGAATAAAGGCCTGTTCAAAATTATTCGTCCCTGCAGTTTTCTTGATTTCCTCTGCACTATCACAGATAAGAAGTTTCCCATCCTTCATAATCCCAATACGGTCAGAAAGTGCCTCGGCCTCCTCCATATAATGGGTTGTTAAAACGATTGTAATCTTTCCTTTCAAGGAACGGATCAAATCCCAAAGATCGCTCCGCGCAAGCACATCAAGACCAAGGGTAGGTTCATCGAGAAACAATATTTCAGGCTCGCTGATAAGTGCCATTGCGATACTCAATCTACGTTGCCAACCACCGGACAGCTTTCCTGCTTTCTTCTTTATCACAGACGATAAGCCCATCATTGCGGTCAGTTCTGCAATTTTTGAATCCGTCTTTTCCTTCGAAAATCCGTGTACGCCGCATATCAGCTCCAAATTCTCATAAACAGATAAACCGGGCGCTACCGCTGTTTCCTGTGGCGAAACAGCAATCAAGGATTTCACCCCGGAAGCCTCCTTGGAAATGCTTTTCCCGCAGAGAAACCCATCGCCGCTTGTGGGCTGTGTTAAACAGGAAAGCATCTTAATCGTCGTAGTCTTGCCTGCGCCATTTACGCCAAGGAGTGAGAATAGCTCCCCCTGTTTGACTGTCAGGCTTAAATTATCAACGGCAGTAACATCTTTATACTTTTTCGTTAGTGAAACGGTCTTGATTGCTTCCATCGTCATAAACCCTTTCCTTCATAATGCTTCTTCATACTTTGATAGGCATCGGTCAGCATTTGACTTATAAGCGCTGTATCCAGTTCCAGATAATTTGTTGCCATCATTGTGGCAATACCGTGAACATACGCCCACATTTCAAGATGGAAGAACTCAGAGCTTTCCCCATTCAGTCCGGTTGTACTTTTCACAATATCAGCAATAATCCCGGAAAATGCCGGTATCACCTCCGCAGAGCGATCCCGCATAAACAGTAGCTTAAACAGCTCCTTTTCCTCCTTTGCAAAACGGATATACGCCATACCTGTCGCTTTATACATTGGGTACTTTTGAAATGCTATTTCCTGCCTTGTATATTCCTGATACAAGGCATCCGCAGCCTCGATCACAGCACAGCGCAATTCCTCCATTGTTTCAAAATTCGAGAAGATCGGCTGTGTAGAGCTTCCAAGCACAGACGCAACGGTTCTCGCATTCAGTGCCTGCTCACCCTGCTTCCTGACAATGTTAACAGCTGTATGGATAACCTCTGCTTTTGTAATCTTGATTTTAGGTGGCATACTCTGTCTCCTTATATTTCTATTGTTATATAACACTTGTTATTATACAACAAGATAAGGAAAAGTCAATAGCCTTTGAAATAAATATGCGTAAATCACCTGAAATAGCAAAAGACAGTATGGGTACATTCCATACTGTCTTTTATTTCAATTCGTCCACTGCATATCGCTGTACTATTTTCCATCTAAGCAATATGTATGGCAATAATCGTTTACCGTGCCGTCTGCATAGCAACTATAGGGTAGTATTTCCCGAAAACCGCAATGCAAATGCACCTTTTGGGAGGGCAAATTATCCTTGCCAATATGGGAATAAATCGGCACTTTTCCGTTACTTACCAAGTGCCCACAAACTTCTGTCAGCAGAAGCTTGGCATAGCCAAGATTTCTGCAAGCCGGATGTGTCTCCACCGCCGCAATCAGCCAACCGTCAGCATAGGGCTCTACCCGCAAGGCCGAGACCAATTTATCCTCCGCATACCATAACGCGTAATAGGAGTCCTTTTGGCGAAAGAATGTCTGTAAATAGGCATAGAAATCCTGCTCTGCTTCCAAAATCTGCAGATTTTCCGAAAGGTGCGGATAATGCTCAGCGCCGTTTTTCCGATTTCCTTCCCCGTAAACACCCATTAACCTGCCAAATGGCAGTTCCCTTAGTGAATCAATCAATTTAAGCATCGTAATTAAAGGGTTTCACCCAAAATGGATTTGGTTGCGTAGGCATTGAGCTCCATACCGGCGGTATTTCCCGCCAAATATTCATAATATGCCTGGCTGCCAATCATTGCCGCATTATCTCCGCACAGGGAAAGCGGTGGCAAATACACCTCCGCACCAAGCTTTTCCGCCATTGCGGAAAGATCCCGACGGATTCTGGAATTGGCTGCTACACCGCCTGCAACAGCCAATTTTTTCCGTCCGGTAGCTTCTAAAGCCATCTTTACCCTGGGCACTAACATATCCGATACCGCGCCTGAAAACGAGGCGCAAAGGCTGGGAACGTCCAACTCCTCCCTCACCTGCTCTGCGTGATGGATAAGATTAAGAGCCGCAGTTTTTAGGCCCGAAAAACTCATATCCAGGGGATTTTTTGCGGAGTTGGGTCTTGGGAGCTGATACTTCCTTTCATCGCCACCAACTGCCACCTTGTCCAAAGCCGCACCGCCTGGATAAGGCATTCCCAGGACTCTTGCAACCTTGTCGAAGCACTCTCCTGCCGCATCGTCCAGGGTTGTGCCTAAAATCTCCATTTTTGTGTAATCCTGCACGTCAATGATCATCGTATGGCCGCCGGAAACAACCAAACACAGAAAGGGCGGCTTCAGTTCCGGAAAAGCCAGGTAATTGGCGGCAATATGACCGCGTATATGGTGTACCGGGATCAAGTGTTTATCCAGAGCCAGGGCAACCGCCTTAGCAAAATTCACGCCCACCAGCACTGCGCCAATGAGACCGGGGGCATAGGTTACCGCAACGGCATCTATTTGGGCTTTGGTAACCCCTGCATCCATAAGGGCCTTGTCTGCCAGCGTATAGATGGCTTCAATATGCTTCCGGGAAGCAATTTCCGGTACAACACCGCCGTAAAGTCTATGGAGCTCCACCTGTGAGGAAATTGCATCCGCAAGTACCTTACGCCCATCCTGTACCACCGCAACAGCGGTTTCATCACAGGAGGATTCTACTGCTAAAATAATCAATTTTGCCACTCCTTTCGCAAAATCAGCGCATCTTCCTTCGGTTTTTGGTAATAGCTGGGGCGTCTGCCGACAACCATAAATCCAAGGGATTCGTAGAGGGCGCAGGCAGGCGCATTGGACACGCGAACCTCAAGGGTTAAACTGCGTACCCCTCTCGCTTTAAGTGCGGACAAAAGCGCGCATACAAGCCCATGACCAACACCCTGACGCCGATAGGCATCGCATACAGCAAGATTCATCATATCCGCTTCATCCGGTACGATCTGGGAACCTACATACCCGATAACCTGTCCATCATCAATGGCGACAAGCCACAATGACAGCGGGTTATTCAGTTCCATCTGAAGCACATTCTCGCTCCAGGGCATAGAAAAATTATCCCGTTCCAACCGGGCAACCGCAGGAATGTGCGCTTCCTTCATCATTTTATAGGAAATCATTTTGCTTCAAACCAACTCTTTCCCCATTTTGCTTCTGCAAGAAGCGGTACTTTCAGTTCCGCAACAGATGCCATCTCATTGCTAACCAGCTTAGCAATTTCATCAGCAATTTCCTCCGGACATTCCACAATCAATTCATCGTGAACCTGTAGAAGAAGCCGTGCATCCGGGAAATGCTCCCGAAGTGCCTTGTCTACCCGCAACATCGACAGCTTCATAATGTCCGCGGCAGTTCCTTGAATGGGCGCATTGAGGGCAATGCGCTCACCAGCCTGCCGGAGATTATAATTGGTGTTTTTCAGTTCCGGAATATACCGGCGGCGCCCGTATAGAGTCGTTGTATAGCCGGAGGTTCTCGCAGCTTCAACCACGTTCTTCATAAATGCGGAAACGCCCTTATAATTGTCCAGGTAGCTGTCAATATAGCGTTTTGCTTCAAAACGGCTGACACTGATATCGTCCGCCAAGGAAAACTCGCTGATACCGTAAACAATACCAAAGTTTACCGCCTTTGCGTGCCTCCGTTGGAGAGATGATACCTCATCAGCAGGAACCAAAAACACCTGACTTGCTGTAGCTGTGTGAATATCCACGCCGCTAATAAAGGCGTCCTGCATCACTTGATCGTCGGCAATATGGGCAAGTACCCGAAGCTCAATTTGGCTGTAATCCGCATCCACAAGAACACAACCGGGGCGTGGAATAAACATTTTACGGATTTCTGCGCCTAAGTCGGTACGCACAGGAATATTTTGTAAATTTGGGTCGGTAGAAGAAAGCCGTCCTGTGGCTGTAACCATATTTTGGAATGTGGTATGAATACGGCCATCCTCACCGATTACCTTGAGCAGTCCGTCCGCATAGGTGGATTTTAGCTTTGTCAGCATCCGGTAGTCCATAATTGCGGGAATGATCGGGTGCTGGTTCTTCAGCTTTTCCAAAACATCTGCATTGGTAGAATAGCCTGTCTTTGTTTTCTTAATGGGTGGCAAATTTAATTTTTCAAAAAGCAACTGGCCAAGTTGTTTGGTGGAATTGATATTAAAAGGCTCGCCTGCATAGGAAAAAATCAGGCTCTCACAATCCGCGATCCTGGCAGACAGCATTTCTCCGAATTGCATCAGCTGATTTTTGTCAATGGCAATACCTGCGGACTCCATTCTATACAGAACATCGCAAAGAGGTAACTCAATATCCCGGTAAAGAGTTTCCATCCCTGTCTTTTGTAATTCTGACTGCAAGGCCGGCATTAAATTCCAAATCGCCTCTGCGCAGGCAACAGGGTCGTTGTCATCCACAGATTTGCCAAGATAGTTGGTTGCCAGCTTAGAAACAGGATAATCCGACTGGGAGGGATTTAAGTCATAAGACGCAAGGGCTGTATCAAAAATAACATCGCCAAAGGGCAATCCCAAAGCATCTAACTGATGGTGGAGTCCCTTCGAATCGTGGCAAATGCACGCTCCCACATTCAAAAGCTGGGATAAATACATCGCTTCTATGGGAGTAACCGCACAAACACCTGATTCCCAGGCAAAGCCGATAGAGCCGTCAGGTGCAATATAAATTGCATACTTATCGCATTTATCCGGAAGGGCTACTTCCACCGGTAGCTTTTGGTAATCCGTAACCGGCTTTATTTCCTCGGAATCCACACCCCGTAAACCGTACTTATCAATCAGCTTGACAAACTCCAAACGCACAAACAGCTTATACAGTTCGCTGCGGTTATAAGGCTGTACCACCGCATCCATCGGGGTAAAGTCAATCGGCGCATTTCTGCGAATGGTTGCCAAATCGTAGGAAAGGTAAGCGCTTTCCTTGCCCGCTTCCAGTTTTTCTCTCAGCTTTGGGCGAATGGACGGGTCATCCAAATTGGCATATATCCCATCCAATGAGCCGAATTTCAGCAGCAGCTCCGTGGCAGTTTTCTGACCCACGCCGGCAACGCCGGGAATGTTATCCGAGCTATCCCCCATCAGTGCCTTCAAATCTACCATCCGAACAGGGTCAAAGCCGTATTCCTCGCGAAATAGCTTGGTATCATACAAGGTAGCCGTGGTCTGTCCGGGGCGGGAAATGACAAGCTTTACATGGACACACTCGTCAATTAATTGCAAGCTGTCCCGGTCTCCGGTAACGATCACGCACTCCCAGTTGTTGGCACAGCAAACCCTGCCCACCGTTCCCACCACATCATCCGCTTCCCAGCCCTGACATTCGTAAATTGGAATATTCATCGCTGTCAGCACCTGCTTCATAATGGGCATCTGCTGGGCAAGCTCCTCGGGCATTTTATGGCGGGTAGCCTTATATCCGTCATACATATTATGGCGGAATGTAGGTCCGTGCAGATCAAAGGCAACGCAGACCGCATCGGGCCGTTCTTCTTTTTCAATTTTTTCAAGGATGTTCAAAAAACCGTAAATGGCATTCGTGAACAATCCATCCCTGGTGGTCAGCGGTCTCACGCCGTAGAATGCACGGTTAATCACGCTGTTGCCATCCAAAATTAAAAGCTTCATACTTTTCTCCACTTCGATCCCTGCGGGGTATCAATAATCTCGATACCGCGAGATTTCAGTTCATCACGAATCCGGTCAGCTTCTGCAAAATTCTTCGCATTCTTGGCTTCCGTACGGGCCAGTACCAGTGCGTCGATCTCTGGGTCAGAAGAGGCGGCCGCTTCCGCAGCTTCCTTACTGCGAAGCTCCTCGGCAGCTTGCAAAAGGTTCAGACAAAGCACCTGATCAAAATCCTTAAGTGCCGCCAGCTTTGTAGCATCGTTTGTCTTTGCTTTCAGTACATCATATACCGCGGTTACCGCAAGAGATGTATTCAGGTCGCCGTTTAATGCGCCAACAAAGCGTTCTTTCAGTGCGGCAAAAGCTTCCTTATCCACTTCTCCAATCTCATTGAGCGTTGCAATCTTCGCCACAAGCTTCTGGTAGGCCACAGCGGCATTATCTAAGTTCTCCCAAGAAAATACAAGGTTTCTGCGATAATGGCTTTGCAGACAGAACAGGCGGTACGCCATAGGGTCATAGCCTTTCTGTTCCAGCAGACTTACCGTCAAAAATTCACCCTTGGACTTTGACATTTTGCCGGTATCTGTATTGAGGTGGTGCACATGGAACCAATAATTGCACCACTTATGGCCAAGATAGCTTTCGGACTGTGCGATTTCATTGGTATGATGTGGGAAGGCATTGTCTATACCGCCTGCGTGAATATCCAAATCCTCGCCCAGATATTTCATCGAGATACCGGAGCATTCAATGTGCCATCCGGGATAGCCGATGCCCCAGGGAGACTCCCATTTCAGTGCCTGATCCTCAAATTTACTCTTGGTAAACCACAAAACAAAGTCATTGCGGTTCTTTTTATTGGTGTCCTCCTCAACGCCTTCACGAACGCCAACAGCCAGATCATCTTCGTCGTGGTCGTTAAAGACATAGTAATTGGCAAGCTTAGAGGTATCAAAGTATACATTGCCGCCGGCAACATAGGCAAAGCCCTTTTCAATCAAGCCCTCGACAATTTGAATAAACTCCGCAATACATCCGGTAGCCGGCTGGACGATTTCCGGGGTCTTAATATTGAGCTTTGCGCAATCGGCAAAGAATGCGTCCGTGTAAAACTGCGCGATTTCCATCACGGACTTGTTTTCACGCTTTGCGCCCTTGAGCATTTTATCCTCGCCGGTGTCTGCATCCGATGCCAAATGACCCACATCGGTAATGTTCATAACACGCAGGACATTATAACCCAAATACCGCAGGCTCTTTTCCAGCACATCCTCCATAATATAGGTGCGCAGATTGCCGATATGGGCATAGTGGTATACCGTAGGGCCACAGGTGTACATTTTCACAACATCGGGATTGTTGGGGACAAAAAGTTCCTTTTTATGGGAAAGAGAATTATAAAGATACATAGCATTTACCTCCAAAAAAATACAATAAAAACGCCTCCTGTGCCATAGCACAAGAGGCGGGTTAAAAACTCGCGGTTCCACTCTTATTTATTACTCAAAACCTATGAACGCTCCCGAATGCACTTTCCCGGACAAATGCCTGAGGGGCTTTCAGCCGACGACCCCACTCTCTGAAAGGCTTTCGTTCCGCTACTCTTTTCGATCACTGCGATTTTTGTTATTTTACCATTATGGACCATTTTTTGTCAAGTTATTCTTTCCTTTTCAAAGTCTTTTACAATATACCGAACCTTTGGCAGTAAGTAAAAAAGTGAAAGTAAGTTAGGGATGGCCATTAAACCGTTAATCGTGTCTGCAAACAGCCAAATCGTCCCGGTATCCAGTATTGAGCCCAGAACAACCGCAACAGCCTGAATGATTACAAAAACACTCCAGGTTTGTTCGCCAAATAGGAATTGTGCACATCGTGCACCGTACAGTCCCCATCCAAGAACGGTTGCAAAGGCGAAACAGCAAAGCGTTCCTGTTAACAAAATCGTTACCCAACCCCCGTATACACCTGAAAACGCCTCTAAAGTAAGGATTATCCCTGTATCCTCTCCGTAAGGAATCGGTACACCGCTGCACAGTATTACAAGTGCTGTAATGGTACAAATGATAAGGGTATCCACAAACACCTCAATCAGTCCCATAAAGCCCTGTTCCACGGGATGAACGACCTTTGCGGCGGCGTGTGCAATGCCGGCCGTTCCCATTCCGGCTTCGTTGGTAAAAACGCCTCTTGATGCACCGATCCGTAAGGTTATCATTGCAGAACCTACCATTCCGCCGGTTACTGCATTGGGAGAGAACGCACCTGCAAAAATCGCTTCAAAAGCCTTAGGGATCGCTTCAAAACGGCAAATGAATACACCGATACCCATAACCACATAAAGAACAGAAGCAAAGGGAATCAAAGTCTCCGCCGCAGCACCAACGCGTTTCGCACCGCCAAGAAACAGAATGCTAACGAGAATCGCCATTCCGATTCCCATAAGAAGATTCATTAGGTCTGTACACGCATAGCCCATATAGGCGCACATGCTGTTTATGCCACCGATCAAAGTGTTGATCTGTGTGGCGTTACCAACCCCAAATGCCGCAACAATTCCGAAAATGCAGTATATATAAGCCAAGCTGTGGTATTTTTTGGGCATTCCGAGGGTAATTACATACATTGGTCCTCCTAAATACTCCCCCTTTTCCCCCTTGACTCTGTAGTGAACAGCCAAGACAGCTTCCGCAAATTTTGTAATCATCCCAAAAATTCCGCAAGCCCAAATCCAAAACACGGCTCCCGGTCCTCCAATGGCGATAGCACCCGCAACACCTGCAAGATTCCCCGTTCCCACAGTCGCCGCAAGAGCTGTGCATAAGGCCCGAATAGGAGATTCCCCATTGTTGGTTTCATCGTCATCATTTTTGTGCCGTAAAAACATTCCAAACGCCCTTGGAAGAAATCGAAATTGTGCAAAACGGGTAACCGCAGTAAGGGCAATGCCTATTCCTAAAATTAGAATAAGGGTTGGTACCCCCCAAATAATGTTGTTTAGTTTTTGTAAAAACGCCATAAGTCAACTCTCCCAAAAGAAAAAGCAGTTTCCTGATCAGGAAACTGCTTTTGTGTTATTCCCAGGTAGCCCAAATTTCCGGGCAATACCCAACTGTTACAAATTTGCCGTTACGGACGATAGGCGTTTTCATAAGGGAAGGATCATCGAACACCTTATCCTCTTTTCCGCGAGGGTCGTCCATATATCGCATAACGGCAATATCGTCCGATTTGCTATCCCAATTGATCAAGTGATCAATGCCACCGACACCACGCAAAACTGCGTCAAATTCCTTGCCGGAAAGGCCAAAGCGAAGCAAATCCACATACTGGTATTTGATTTTCCGTTCCTTAAAGTAGCGTTCTGCTTTCTTGGTATCGAAGCACTTATTTTTACCGAAAATCTGAATATTCAATAGATCACCTCCATAAGGCATAGGCCGTAGGCAGGAACAAGCTCGCCGGCTTCCGCGCGGGGGGCACCAAAAAGTGCTGTTATGCTTTCTATCTCTCGCTCTCCCCTGCCGACTTCCAGCAATGTACCAACCATAATGCGTACCATATGGTGCAAAAATCCATTGCCGGTTACTGTAAAACGAATTTCATCACCAATCACCTCTATGCGGAAATCGGAAATATAACGGACTGTGGATTTTTTCATTTTTGTGTTGGCGCAAAATGCAGAAAAATCGTGCTGTCCCAAAAACAGCTCTGCCGCTTTTTGCATCTTCTCTAAATCAACAGGACGGGAATCCCGATACACAAACCGGCGATCAAATACACACGGCTCTTCACTGTTCCATAAACGATAGCAGTATGTCTTTTCCTTCGCATTAAGTCTGGCGTGAAATCTGGGAGATACATTCCTACAGGAGTATACGCCGATGTCCTCCGGTAAATACCGCCGAAGTGTAGGCAAAATTTCTTCGCAGGGCATATTCGATTCACAGTGGAAGCTAACAGTCTGCAACTGCGCATGTGTACCTGCATCCGTTCTGCCGCTGGCAGAAACTTCTATTTCCTCAGAAAGAATACGCGAAAGCGCCTGTTCTAACTTTCCCTGTATGGTATTATCGGAATTTTGCAACCGTTGCCAGCCGCGATACCGGGTACCCTCATAGCAAATATCAAGCCGAATATTGCGCATATGCTTCTATTTCCTCTCTGGCTTCCCTTTCCGTATCGGCGGAGAACAGGAAAATGCCATATTCGTTATAGACCTGAATGTGTCCGTTTACATTTTTGATTGCATACATAATAAAGCCCTCATTTCTTCTTTTGTGGCTTTATTATACTTAGCTATTTGTCCAATACCTTGGACTTATTTTACCTCATAGCCCGCATCTGTGATTGCTTTTTTTACTCCGTCCAGATCCGGTGTTCCGGTGATGGTTACAGACTTATCCTGCAGATCTACTACAGCATCCGTAACACCGGGCATACCCTTACATATCTGTTCCACACGCGCTTTGCAATGGAGGCACATCATACCATCTACATAAATTTTCTTTTCCATTACTTTTACCTCCTGTACAGTGGATTTCATTTGATGTTTATAGAACGCCTTAAATCTACGAAGCCTCAGTGCATTGGTTACAACAAAGAACGAACTGAGACTCATCGCAGCAGCACCAAGCATTGGGCTGAGCTGTAGCCCAAACAGCGGATAAAGCGCACCTGCTGCAATGGGAATGCAGAGGCTGTTATACATAAACGCCCAGAACAGATTCTGCTTAATATTACGGATCGTTGCCTTACTCAAAGAAATACCGTCGCAAACGCCCATAAGAGAACTGTTCATCAGCACGATGTCCGCTGATTCCATTGCAATGTCCGTACCGGCACCGATTGCCATACCCACATCCGCCGTTACAAGAGCAGGTGCATCGTTAATGCCGTCGCCAACCATCAGAACACGGCATCCGCTCTCTTGGAGTTTGCGTATCTGCATTGCCTTTTCACTTGGCAAAACACCGGCAATCACATTATCTATACCAGCATTATGGGCAATAGCTTCTGCCGTATTTTGGTTATCGCCGGTAAGCATTACCACGCGAAGGCCCATTCGCTTCATCCGCTGTACTGCTTCCACTGAATCCTCTTTCAGCACATCAGCAACCGCAATCGCACCGAGATATGTTCCATCCTCGCAGGCGAAATACAATGGTGTCTTTCCATGGGCTTTTAAGTCGTTTAATTCAGGAACGCTGATACCTTTTTCCTGCATCATATCACCGTTGCCACCAAAGTACAGCTTCCCATCCAAAAGAGCACTAACGCCCCGGCCTGACAATGTGGAAAAGTTCTCTGCAGGCAGAACGCCGCCGTTTTTTAGTTGTATAATCGCCCTTGCAAAAGGGTGTTCAGAAGGGGTCTCCAGCGCCTGTGCGATTTGAATTAGTCTTTCTTTTGAGACAGCACCGGGTAAAATGTCTGTTACGACCGGTGCACCACTTGTCAAGGTGCCGGTCTTATCCAAAACCACGGTATCTACCTTATGAAGCTCCTCAAGGGCTTGCGCATTCTTAAACAGCACACCCATTGAAGCGCCTCGCCCTGTGCCTACCAGAATTGCCACCGGTGTAGCAAGTCCGAGGGCACAAGGACAGGATATGACAAGCACTGCAATGGCAGAGGTAAAGGCAAAGGACAATTCACTACCAACCAACAGCCAAATTAAAAAGGTTATAAGGGAAATGCCCATAACCACAGGCACAAATACACCTGCAATTTTATCTGCCAATCGGGCAATGGGTGCCTTTGACCCTCCTGCCTCTTCCACAAGCCGAATAATCTGTGCAAGGGTCGTATCGTCTCCTGTCTTTCGACATTCCATCCGGCAATAACCCGCCGATAAAAATGTGCCTGCAGTCAATGAATCACTAACCTTTTTTTCTACGGGAATACTCTCGCCTGTAATGGCACTTTCATCCACCGTTGCACCGCCGGATATTAAAACACCATCCACAGGAATACGGTTACCGGCTCTGAGAATAATAATATTTCCGGGAACAACCTCTTCCGCCGGAATAACCCTGATTTCATCCCCATTAAGCACCTCAGCCGTTTTCGGTGTGAGATCCATCAGTTTGCGAATAGCGTCCCCGGTCTTTCCTTTTGCAATAGACTCCAAATACCTTCCAATAGTAATCAAAGTCAGAATCATTGCGGCAGACTCAAAATAAAGATTATCTCTGCAGTGCAAAACCCCCGTCCAATCACCGCGACCAATGGCATATGCCATAATCAGAAGTGAAACAATACCGTAAATTAAGGATGCGCCGGAACCAATGACAATCAGCGAATCCATATTGGGGGCTTTATGCCACAGAGCCTTTATGCCACGGTAGAAATAACTTCTGTTTAGATAAACCACCGGCAACGTGAGCAATAACTGCGCAAGTCCCATCAGCATCGCATTTTCTGTTTCATATTGCCAACCGTGGATTCCCAGCATATGCCCCATTGTCAGATACATCAGCGCAATCAGAAACACAAGGGAACACACAATCCGAAACAGGATTTTTTTGCTTTCGTTCGGACTTTCCGTATTCTCCTTTTTTCCCTTACCGGGAACGGATGCGCTGTAGCCGGCATTGCCGACCGCAGTAATAATGGCATTTGTACAGTCGATACTGCATTTCACCGTCATTTTACCAGCCAAAAGGTTGACCTCAGCAGACTCTACACCCTCTACTGCCTTTGTAACGCTTTCCACTCTGGCAGAGCAGGCCGCACAGGTCATTCCCTTCACATCAAGCTTAATCTCCATTCTAAGCGCTCCTATCCTTTAGGGTTGACTAACTTTAGCTGTTATGCTATTATACTACCATACGAATACAAAAAAGCAAGTATGCACTTTTTTGTATAGTACTATCCTTTTTGATAGTGGGGTGAATTGATATGTCAGAAAAAACAAGCTGTCCGGTTGAAGCCACCCTTGGTCTCATCGGTGGAAAATACAAAGCGCTTATTTTATGGCATCTTGCTGAAGCTAAAATGCGTTATTCCCAGCTTCAAAAAGCAATTCCAAAGGTAACCCCGAAGATTCTTACCCAACAACTCCGGGAATTGGAATCCGAGGGTCTTATCCACCGCGAGGTATTCCCTATCATTCCTCCCAAGGTCGAGTATTCCCTTACAGAACTCGGCAATAGTCTGATGCCCATTCTGATCGCTATGCGGGACTGGGGCATGGGCTACCTAAAAATGAACAAAGATATTGAACCCAGCTGTTTTATGATTCATAGCAAGCCCATTTTGTAATTTGAAAGAATGAAAGGAAATAGATATGAACATCAAAATCATTTCTGACAGCACCTGCGATCTCTCTCAGGAATTGGTCGATAAGTACGATATTACCATTATACCTCTTACCGTTATTAAAGATGGCAAGAATTTCTCTGATGGCGTGGACATCACCACCACAGACATATTTGCCCACGTTGCCGCCGGTGGCGACCTTTGTAGCACCGCTGCTCTAAATATTGATCAGTACTCCACAGTTTTCAGTAAATACGCCCCTCTTTATGACGGTGTTATCCATATTAACATCAGCTCCGGCTTCTCTTCCTGTTATCAAAATGCATGCCTCGCCGCCGAGGAGTTTGACAATGTACGCGTAATCGACTCGCTGAATCTCTCCACCGGTCAGGGTCTTGTTGTTCTGAAAGCTTGTGAGTTAGCAAAAACTTGTGAGAGCTTGGATGAAATCGTTGAAAAGTTGGAAGAAATTATCCCCAAGGTTGAAGCCAGCTTTGTACTGGACAGACTGGAGTATATGGTTAAGGGCGGTCGCTGTTCCTCTGCAACAGCCTTGGGCGCAAACCTACTTGGACTGAAGCCTTGCATTGAGGTCAAGGACGGTAAAATGTCGGTTGTTAAAAAATATCGCGGCAGCTATAGCAAGTGTCTTGCCGCCTATGTGAAAGATCGCTTGGCTGACCGGGATGATTTAGATCAGGAGCATCTGTTTGTAACCCGTACACCTGTTACAGACGAGTGCCTTGATACCGTCAAAAAAGCAGTCGGTGAATACGGCGACTTTGAAAACATCTATTGGACAGAGGCAGGTTGTACTATCTCCTGTCACTGCGGACCCAGCACCTTGGGTGTCCTTTTCATCAGAAAATAAACGACAATGATCGCCGGTCGCTCCGGCGGTCATTCCTCTGTGAGGCGAAAAAGATGAACTATTCTCTTCTTTTTGATACTGCTGTAGAAATCGGCTATCAGCTGGCGATGTGCGGCGCAGAAACCTACCGTATTGAAGAATGCATTATCCGCATTATGCGGTCCTATGGCATAGAAGCTGAGGTCTTTGCCATTCCCAATAGTATGATAGTAACCATTACAACACCGGACGGGCAAAGCATCACCCGTCTGCGCCGCATCGGCTTCCACTGTAACGATATGGACACTTTAGAGCACTACAGCAACCTCAGCCGTAAAATCTGTCAGGAAACACCTGACCCACAGGCCGCAGCACAATGGGTTAAGGAAACAAAGAATAGTTGCAGAACCTATTCCTTGCCTATTTTCCTTCTTGCAAATATGATTGCTGCCGGCGGTTTCTCCCTTTTTTTTGGCGGCACGCTTGCAGACGCTGTCATCTCTATGCTCTGCGGCTTAGTTGTCGGATTAATTGGCCATCTTACCCAAAAGCTCCGGGTCAACAATTTCTTTGCCACAATGGCCTCTTCCTTTTGTATGGCCCTGATTGCTTATTTTTTTAGCATCCTCGGTATCAACAGTGATACGGCTATTATCGGCGCACTTATGATGTTAGTTCCGGGCCTCCTGTTTACAAACGCTATCCGCGATATCATCTTCGGAGATACCAATTCCGGTATCAACCGTATCGTGCAGGTCATTCTCATTGCTGTTGCAATCGGTCTTGGTACAAGTGTTGCCCGCGCCACCGTGTTTTCCATATTTGAAACACCGGCCACAATCGCTCCCCAATCATACGGCCCGATTTTACAATGTATTGCAGCTGCTGTAGGCTGTACCGGTTTTTCTATGCTGTTCAACATTCACGGAAAAGGAATGCTTATCTGCATTCTCGGCGGAACTGCCTCCTGGGCGGTTTATTTGGTGAGTGCGTATCTGCTTAACGATACCCATATAAGTTACTTTATTGCTGCATTGTTCGCAGCCAGCTTTGCTGAGGCTATGGCACGTATCCGTCGCTTCCCTGCTATTACTTATTTAGTGGTAGCCATATTGCCGTTAATTCCCGGTGCAGGTATCTACTACACCACGAGCTTCCTCGCTGATAAAAATATTGCAGGTTTTATGGAAAACGGTGCGGAAACCGTTTCCATTGCAGGACTTATAGCAATCGGCATTCTGATGATATCCTCCATTGTCCGCGGTACAACCGTTTGGAGACAGATGCGAAACAAGAAATGATGATGTCCACCCCCGGATTGAACTGCCCCATTTTGTGCGGACAGCACAAAAAAAGCCCCTATGTAGGAATATTAAGTTTTAAGCGGAGTGGCGTCGCGTTAGCGGCGCCACTCCGCTCTTTGTTTGAATCCGTTCATGGTTATAGAAATGAATATATCTGTCGACCGCGGCCACTCACTCGGGTCGCTCACCAAATTTGAACTGGCATATTGAAATGGATGAGGTCGCCAGTTCAATACTGGAAGTATAAAAAATCAGCCATCCTTGAGGGGATGACTGATTTTTTGGAGCTGCTAGCCAGATTTGAACTGGCGACCTCATCCTTACCAAGGATGCGCTCTACCGGCTGAGCTATAGCAGCATTTCGCACACAGCTTCGCTATTATATCGCAGTGTGCGTAAATTGTCAAGACCTAATTTGAATTATTCTGTGTTTTTTCTTAACTTTCCTCTGCCCATTCCGGCAATTGGGAAAATTCAAGGTGCCGCTTGCCTACAGAAAATCCAAGATAACTGGAAAACAGATGTATTTCCTTTTCGGGACCTTTATCGCCGTATTTATGATCGCCCACAAGCGGGTAGCCTCTGGAGGAAAACTGCACACGGATTTGGTGGCTCCTGCCGGTATGCAGACGGACACGCACAAGAGACCTCTCACCAGTTTTCAGGCAATGATAGGACAGCTTTGCCGCTTTTACACCGTTACGTTGCCGTTTTACCACATAGACCTTATTCTTTTTACAGTCCTTAAACAGAAAATCCTCGAAAACCCCAGATTGCGGCGGCTGACCCTCCACAAGGGCAACATACTCCTTGATAAACTCCCCTGCCTGAATTTGCCGGGATAAATCCGCAGCAGTTGTCTTATTTTTTGCGTAAACCATCAACCCGCCAACATTCTTATCCAATCTGTGTACAGCATAGATTTCACCGCCCAGTGCAGCAGGCAAATCGTGCTCAGAATCCAATCCAACGGGCTTTAAGCAGACAATAATATCCCCGTCTTGATGTAATATCGGGATCATACAAAAAATCTCCGCTCCATAGTCTCGCGTGCAGGCCGGCAAATAGCTAAGAAAATCAGCATTCCGCCTAACAGTACCAAAACGATCATCGGGTAGAAAGACCACCCCAGAAAATGGATGCTTTCAAATGTAATATAAGATAAAAACTCTATCAGCGGGATAAATAAACCTGTTACAATAGCCGCGCCGCCAATAATATACAGTGCCGCCTTCCGAAGATACCACAGTAGTACGGTAACTGCAGTTGCAATCAACGCCACACCCACCGTTACAGGCAACGCAAAGCTCAAAAACCAGTACCCTTCTGTGTAGATGCTGATATACAGCAAGTACAGTGCCACCGATGCAAAGGCACAAGGCAAAAAGATCGCAGGATTTGGCTTTTGGAACCACCATGGCAAAGCAAATGTAACATATGCAACAATCAAGCCGCCAATTACATAACCGGACCATGTTATCCGAGCATTTAGCTGAATATCACACAGAAGCGTAATCAATAGCGGAATTAAAAACAAAGTGGAAATAATAATTTTTGTGCCCTTGGGGCTAACCCGTCGTTCTGGGTATTTATAAGGGGGGTATAGCGGCTCGCCACGCCCTTGTGGAATATCGGGATGATAGGCAATAACGCCGCAAAGGGGACAAACTTTCTCAGTATCCGCCAATTTGACACCGCAGTTTACACAGTACATAGGCGCCTCCTTTTGTTTATTGGGGGGCATTGCTCTCAGCTTCAACAGACAGCCCCCGCCGTTGTAAAGCCTTAAAGAAATGGTACTCCAGCTCCGATTCCCGGATATTGCGGATAAAGTTGACACAGGTCGTGTCTCCATAGGAAACCACACCGCAATTGTACGGCGCGCTGGCTTGAACACCAAGAATAAAATCAAAACGGTCAATATAGGGATCCATTTCCTCCGGTAGCCTTATGAGCCCTAAATTGGAGAAGCTCAGACAGGATTTCCGTTCGCCTACCGCATCAAATACCATCTTCATAATCAAATTCTTGACAAACAGTGGAATCACACGCACAGCAAGTATTTTCTCAGAACGGATATTGGTTGCGATCATTGTGCTCATAAATTTGGGATTAATCTCTAATGCCATCCTGCTTCGAACAACATCGCATAACTCAGCAAAGCTGTAATGTCCTAATCTAGGATCAATTTCCGGTGTTGTATAGAGCGCAAAATTCCGCAAGGAACGGCTCGGGAACAGGCTTCGTAGGTTTACCGGAATTTGCACCTTGATCGCTTTGCGATGCATAACGCTTTTGATTTTTTCAGCCTGCATTTCCTGCAACGCATCCATCATAACGGCACATAAATATACCGTTACAGTAACACCAATTGCCTTTGCCTGCCGGACAAGCTCCTCCGTCTTCAGCCGCAAACAGGTTACATGCATAAAATTATCTGCTTCCGGCGTTCCGAAAACCTGCCAGGCATCGTTGCCACGCCGACTGGCACTCACAGGACCGGCATACTTCTGAAAGCTATCTTCCATCTCCTCCGGTGTTGGCTCTTCCAACCGTCCCAGCACACCGCAGGTAGCAGAAACGTGAACACCGTATTTTTGGAAGATATATTCCGCAAGCAGTGTTTTCAGAAATACAAGACCGCCAGTGCCATCTGTCAAAGCGTGAAACATTTCAATCGCAACACGCTTTTTATAGATGATTACACGGAAAGCGCATTGGCCCATCTCTTCAGCATACATTCTCACAAGGGGATAGCAATTCTCTTCTCGAATTTCAGGTGCTTGCTGTAATTCCTGCAAATAATACCAGAATACGCCGCGCCGCAACCGCGCGCAAAGCACAGGAAAACGGCGCACTGTAACATCCAGCGCCGACTGAAGTATCGCGGTATCCACATCCTCCTTTAACGTTGCCGAAAGACGGAAAACATTGCTCCAGTTCTTATTGCGAACGGCAGGGTATATCTTTGCCGCATTATCCAGCGGTACCCAACGTAGCTTGTTTTCAGCAGAAATATATCTATTTAGAAAACGGTTAATGGTCTGAAAACTGCCTTTATCCTCCTGCAAACCGTATAGGAGGAATCCGTGCCACCGTTCCGGCACAACAATAAGCTCACTGATTCTTCCAGCAGATTGGAGTTTTTTGTGAAGTTCCTCCGAATCGCTTCGCATAATCTCATCGCCGCCAACAAAGATAAGGGATGGCGGCATTTGATCTAAATTAGCAAATAGAGGTGAAGCGAGTGGATCTTTTCTATCTGTGGTATAAGCACCGGCATAAAATTCCAGAATATCACGGCTTATAGAGATGTCTATATCCTGATTTTGTTCATAGGAGCTACCGGACATCGTCAAATCTGTCCAGGGGGAAATTACAATGATTCCACCGGGCAGGGGCAGATCCTCTGCCATAAGCCGCAAACAAAGGCTATAACATAGACCACCGCCAGCGCTTTCACCGCACAGAGCGATCTGGTTCGGCTGATAACCTTTTTGAAGCAAATACCTATAGGCTTCTTCCGCATCATCAATCGCAGAAGGGAACGGACTTTCAGGTGCTAATCGGTAACCGATCGTTAATGTCCGTACGCCACACTCTACAGCAAGGACAGATCCAAAAGCTTTTGCATACTCCAAATCACCGCAGGTGTACCCACCACCGTGTAGATAAAGAATGGCACCCTGCCGTCTTTCATCACGGGGCAATATCCAAGCGCCATCGAAACAGGAAAAGGAATGTTCCTTAATGAGAACACGAGAGCTGTGTACAGCGCTCATTATTTCGCCGAGTTTACTCTGCCCCTTACGAATTGTATCTAATGAAAGATTTCGTAGCAATGGTTGCAACATCGCGATTTGACCACGGACTGTTTTTGCAGATAACGCCATAAATACCGCCCCCCTCCTTCCTATATTCTACAAGAACAAGTGGCAAAAGACAACTATAATTTTCTATTTGTTGTTCGGGGGCTTTCAGGTTACAAAAAGAGATACCGCACAGCGGTATCTCTTTTTGATTACAGCTTATAATTCCCAATAAAATACTTGTAGAACTTCACGCCCTCGTACAACGCTGTCAAATCTACATTCTCATCCACAGCATGGCAACTGGCAGATTGGGCAGACGACATAGGAACAGGCGAAAAACGCAAGGCATTTTCAGACAGAGCGTGGAAATGTCGGCAGTCCGTACCACCCATAATAATGTAGGGTGTAACACCGACACCGGGGAATTTTTCCCGGATACAGGACTCCACATAGGCATACTCATCGGAATAAATATTGGAAATGGGAGATGCATCCCGGCGGAGCAAAACCTCGATCTTCAAACCATATTTATCCGCATATTTCCGCATCAGAGCAAGAGAATCATCACAGCCCTGGAAGGATGTTGTGCGCAGATTTGCCACAATGTAAGGCTCTTTGGGAATCACATTCGCCGCATCTGAGCCCTGCATCATCGTAAAGCAACAGGTGGTTGCCATAATCGCTTCTCCAAAGGGCGATACTGCGGGCATCAGCACTTTTACAAGAGGCCGGAACAGCCAGAGGTTACCCAAAATAAAACGCAGGCCGAACGGAAACGCAGGTGCCATCCGGGAGAGCATCTTAATGGTTTCCGGAAGCATTTTCTTTTGGAAAGGACGCTTCTTTTCGATCTCATTGGCAAATGCAAACAAACGCGCCGCAGGTGTATTTCTCGGAGGCGTACTGCTATGTCCGCCCTTGCCCTGCGCTGTGATCTTCAGGTCCATATAACCCTTTTCGGTTACACCAACCACTGCAAAGGGACGGTCCATTCCATCCACAGCCTTATCAATTACTGCGCCACCCTCATCCAGCACGAGAGCCAGAGTAATTCCCTGATCGCGCAGGTATTCCATAGCATTCTTCGCGCCTGCACCGCCGGTTTCTTCGTTGATAGCGTATTCAAGATAGATGTCGCAACCAGGCTCAAAACCGCTTGCAATCAGCTCTTCCACCGCTTGCAGCTGGGTAAACATCGTGCTCTTGCAATCCAGCGCACCGCGGCCGTAAACCTTACCGTCAATCACAGCACCACTGTACGCCGGAACCTGCCAGCCGGCATCGGAGGCCGGCACAACATCCTGATGCCCCATCAGCAGAATGGGGCGGCGATCCCGGTCGGTCCCATGCCAACGGTAGATCAGTGTGCCTTGGAGAACAGTCAAATCCAGTGTTTTATGGACATTGGGGAACAGTCGTTCCAGTTCCTTGTGATATGCATAAAACTGAGTAAGATCTTCATCCTCTCTCTTCGAGACAGTAGGAACACGGATCATATCCCCCAATTTTTCAGCATAGGCGTCCATCTCGTCTTGCGGAAATTCTATCGCCCGTTCTGTATATTTGGGTGCCTTGATAAGAAAGGTGCGGACAAGCGCAACTAACAACAGTACAGCAAGTACACCGGGGACAATCCATAGAAATTCCATTACTTCTCTTCTCCCTTCATCTGGGCCATTTCATGCTCAATGGGATGGAAGAAAGCCACAACAAGCATTACCACAGCCACGAGCATCGGTACCCAACCAAGAAGGGCGCAGATCGTATCAATGGCACTTTGGGGCTGTGTGGGGAGTTCTGCGTTAAAGCCGAAGTGCGCAAGGGCACCAGTCATCAGCAGGTTAGCACCTGCCTTAGACAGCTTGCTGGCAAGGTTATCGCAGGTAGATACCAAGCTGTCGATCCGGCGGCCACTCTGCCACTCGATCAGGTCGGCAATATTGTTACGGTTGGTGTTAAACATAACAAACGCCAAATTCATAGCCAGCGCGACCGTAATACCGTTGACGTAGATCGCACCCATGGAATAGGGATCAAGGACAAACCAAATTTTACCTACGATATAAATAACAGCAGACAGGACCATCGTCTTTCTGCGGCCTAAACGCTTATCGATGGGTGTTGCCAGCAGTGTGGCAACCACTGCGGTAACAAGGAATACCGCAAGAATAGGAGTCGCTGCAGAAGCACTGCCAAGGACATATGTAGCATAATAATTAAGTGTGCTCATAACCAGCAGATTCAGCATGCCGTAGCAAATCACGTAAATAGTATTCATCACCCAAGAGCGGCTCTTAAGGAGCATTTTGGCAACATCTATCACAGGAATCTTGGATTCATCCGGATCTGCCTGCTTAACCCGTTCCTTTGTTGTGAAATAGTGCGCCAAGCTACCTGCAATACAGACAGCACCCATAATGGCAGCAGCCCAAAAGAACGCTCTCTGGCCGTTCTCATCCTGCAGAACATTACCCTGTGCGTCCAGACCGCCCAGCAAGTCAAGGAGAGGATACAGCGCAACAGAACCAATCGCAGAACCGATACAGCCGCCTAAATTACGGGCAACATTGATGGAGCGACGCTCCGCATCGTCAGATGTTGCAAGAGAGCCCATCGCATTATAGGGAATGGCGGCAAAGGTATTAAACAGCTCAAACAGGAAATAAATGGCAATGGCAATACCCATCTTAAAGCCATATGAAACATCAAAGGTTGTAAACATCAGCATAACACTGATCGCCCACGGCACTGCGCACCATAGCGCAAAGGGACGGCACTTTTCGCCGTTCTTGAACTTATGGTTAACCGCCCAATAACCGACCATAGGATCATTAATCGCGTCCCAAATAATGCCGATTGCCGTGATCAGGCCAGCATGCTCAATGCTGATACCCATAACGTTTGTAAGAAAAAATAAGTAAAACAGGTCCTTAAAATTAAAGACCACATTACTTGCGGTAGAAAATGTGCAGAAGCCCAATTTCTCACCAAAACCGATTTTATGCTCTTTTGTCTTCATTCTTTTACCCCTCTCTAATTAAAGCCTTCCATATCGTATTCTACAACGGTATAGTATGTGTTTCCATCCAACTCTGCAAGGACTTTATCAAGCGCCTCCTTAATTTCAAATCGTTTTTGCATAAGTTCAGATGGTAAAACCATATCAAAAATGAGATTTGTATGGTCATTTCCCCGAACCATACGAAAATCGTGGATAGAAATACGGCTATCCAGTGTGCGCAATATCTGCGTTACTGTTTCCCGTAACCGGCTGAGTTCCCCATCGTCCGTTACAATAGGATCATAATGGATCACAAGGTGGATATTGTACCTTTCCAGACAAATTCGCTCCATGTTATCAATAATATCATGACACGCCATAGGGTCTTCCCTACAGTCCATCTCAATGTGCAGACTGCCAAACCGCTGACCGGGACCATAATCGTGGATCATCAGGTCGTGGTAGCCTAAAACTTTGGGTTCCCCTTCCAGTACAGAAAGAATATCTTCCCGCAACCGAGGGCTTGCAGACTCGCCTAAAAGGGGGCTGATGGTCTGTCGGGCCAACTGTACACCGCTATACATAATAAATGCAGACAGCCCGAGGCTGACATAGCCATCTATATTCAGATCCGTAAGGACGGCGACTATTGCAGATAACAGAATCGCAACTGTGGTAATCGCATCATTGCGGCTGTCAATCGCCGTAGCAAACAGTGCGGAGGAAGCGATCATCTTCCCAAGCTTCCTGTTAAATAAATACATCCAAAATTTCACCAGCACCGATACCACAAGCACCACATAAAGCGGAAAGGTATAGGCAATCGCCACCGGATGGATAATTTTATCTACGGAGGTTTTCAACAATTCAACACCAATCAGCAGAATCATTGCCGCAACCGCAAGTCCAGAAAGATATTCATACCGGGCGTGTCCGTAGGGATGATCCTTATCCGCAGGTTTTTCAGCCAGCTTAAAACCAATCAGGGTAACTATTGCGCTGGCAGCATCCGACAGATTGTTCATGGCATCGGCAATCACGGAAAACGCCCCTGTTAAAAAACCAAGGGTCATTTTCATTGCAACGACCAACAAGTTGCATATCACGCCAACCATTCCGGAAAGTCTCCCGATCTTTGCGCGAACCTCCTGCAAGGACGAATCTGATTTATTTTTCACAAATATGGACAGCAGAAATTTTGTCATAAATTCCTCCTGAATGAAGCAATTTGGAATAGTTTATCATATCTGTCAAACCTTTGCAAGAAAAAAGGACGCCGAAGCGTCCTTTTTGTCTGTTAAATTCTACTTATTCTCCTTAATTTAATAAGAAGTTGTGCCATCGGCAGAATAAGCAGTCCTGCGGCAAAATTACCGATGGCATGGGTAACGTCAAAGACAAATCCCGCCGCAATCCAGGCGAGCATTCCCTGAAAATCCAGGCCAAAAAGAAGTGCCTGCGCCGGGGCATAAAGCACACCAAACAGCATGCCGTGCAGGGAGCAAAGTAATGGGTAAACCACCACCGCTACTGCCCTGGGCATATTCTTTGGTAACAGCATCGTTGCGCCCCAGAGGACAGTCCAAATATACAAATACGGAATCCACCAGGTCGCAAAACCGGCAAAAATGCCGTTTAGCATTACATACACATACAGCGGAATCAATGCTTTTTTGCGAAATGCAACGGTGTACACCATAGTCAGCATACCAAGAATATGGATGTTGGGCAGAACCTCCATAATGATTTTAGATGCAAACATCAGCGCCCCAAGCATTGCAAAGACGCACATCTCCCGAAGTGATAACTTAGCCGACCTTGTAGACAAGCTCGTAATTTCCTCCATCTATAAGGTCTGTAGTGTCAACGCCGGTCATCGACACTTCACCATTGGCGATAAATGACCAGTATGCGTGGTCTTTATCATAGTCAGCTCGCAAGCCGTTGACAACTTTAATATACATTCCATATTGTCCATCTTCGCCTGCAATCACCTTGTTTTCCAGCAGCGCTTCGCCTACCGTCTTTGCGTCGGTCTTGATGGTGAATTTCACTTCCTTACCTTCGTTGTCCTTTACCGTTACGGTAATGGTTTTGCTGCCGCTTCCAAGGGTGGTGTCCTCGGTGAATCTTACCGTACCGTCAACGTACACAGGTTCATTATTTCTGCAACCTGCAAATATTGCGACGATGCAAAAGACCGCCAAAATGAGAGAGATTGTTTTTTTCATTGTTTTTACCTACTTTCATAAATTTTCGTATGAAAGAAAACACAAAAAGCACCCTTCCACAGAAAGGGTGCAGTAAGGCGCCAAAGCGGCTGCATTCCCCTCCTGATTTGCCCAAGGGTCTTATTTGCAGAGCCACAGAACGATAGGCATTCCGACTTATGAGCGTCCTCAAATACGGTAATGGCTGTTGCCACGGATTCGCACCGTGTTCCCCTATCCCCTCACGCCGAAGCATTCAGAAAAACATTCGTTATGGACTGTGGTTATTCTTTTATACAGGTGGTATTATAACGCAAAAAAACAAATTCGTCAATAGCCAAGAGCAGCACTATCAGAAAAAAGCGCCGCAGATATTCTCGGCGGCGCTTTGGGAGATTATTTCTTTATCTTCTTATCAGCCTTAGCCTTGGCTCTTGCTTCTTCAGCCTTTTTCGCCTCAGCCTTTGCCTTCTCAGCAGCAGTCTCATTGGTGGACAGCGCCCACATTGCAAACTCAACGCGAACCTGATCTGCGCCGGTCTCAATAACAAACTTATCGCTCTTAACATCCACAACAACGCCGCAAATGCCGCCAATGGTAGTAACACGGTCGCCATTTCTCAGCTCGGAACGCATCTTCTCAGCTTCCTTTTTACGCTTGTTCTCAGGGCGGATCAGCATAAAATAGAACAATGCGATCATAATGACGAGCATAGGTAATATGCTCAGCAGGTCAGCAGTAGGATTGACAACGGTATCCTCTAAAAAATGAAACATACATATAGCTCCTTTTGTGTTTTATCCAGTTGATTATACCATTATTTAGGGAAATTGCAACTGTAATTTAGATTCTTCTGGATAATTTCTCAGAAAATTCACATCTGAAGGCATGGAATGTGCCGTTGTCCAGGTGGAAACGGATTTTCTCCATCAGCTTATTGTAGAAATACAGGTTGTGCATAACCGAAAGCCGCATAGCAAGCATCTCATCAGCCACGAAAAGATGACGGATATAAGCCCTTGTATAGCGGCGGCAAACCGGGCAATCGCATTGGGGATCAATGGGCAGCATATCCAGTTGATACTTGGCGTTTTTCAGATTGATTGCGCCCTCCCAGGTAAAAAGTCTGGCATGTCGGGCGTTGCGGGCAGGCATTACACAGTCAAAGAAATCTACACCACGGGCAACTGCTTCAATTATATTTGACGGCGTACCCACTCCCATTAAATAACGGGGTTTATCTGTGGGCATATGGGGTTCTACCGCCTCAATAATGCCATACATCTCCTCCGCAGTCTCTCCAACCGCCAAACCGCCGATAGCATAACCGGGCAGGTCAAGCTCCGCAATCCGCTTCATATGGTCAACACGAATATCGGAATATGTGCCACCTTGGTTGATGCCCCAGAGCATCTGTTGGGGGTTTACCGTATCGGGAAGCGCATTTAAACGGGCATTCTCCGCTTTACAGCGGACAAGCCAACGGTAAGTTCTGTCCACGCTGTCTTGCACATATTTCCGAGGTGCAGGGTTTTCAATACATTCATCAAAGGCCATACAAATATCCGAGCCAAGATTGGACTGAATCTGCATGCTCTCCTCAGGACCCATAAAAATCTTATGTCCGTCAATGTGAGAAGCAAAGGTTACGCCCTCCTCCTTGATTTTTCGCAGAGAGGAAAGAGAAAACACCTGAAATCCGCCGGAATCGGTAAGAATGGGCTTGTCCCAGGTCATAAATTTATGGATTCCGCCACACTTCTTTACTACCTCATCACCGGGTCGAAGGTGCAGATGATAGGTGTTAGACAATTCAACCTGACAGCCGATGTTTTCAAGATCTTCCGCACTTAAAGCGCCCTTAATCGCCGCTTGTGTGCCCACATTCATAAATACAGGAGTCTGTACCGTACCGTGAGCGCAGGTAAATTCGCCGCGGCGGGCAATGCCTTCTGTTTTGAGCAGTTTATACATAATAACCTCTCAGTTATATAATCAGCATCGCATCTCCAAAGGAGAAGAAACGATATTTTTCCTGCACAGCCTCGCTGTAAGCCTGCAGGACATTTTCCCTGCCGGCAAAGGCAGAGACAAGCATCACAAGGGTACTTTCCGGCAAATGGAAATTGGTAATGAGTCCATCCATCGCCCGGAAGGCATAGCCGGGATAGATAAAAATATCCGTCCATTTACTTCCGGGTACAAATGTGCCATCGTCGGAAGCCAGGGATTCCAGTGTCCGGCAGGAAGTTGTCCCTACGCAAATGATCCGACCGCCGGTTTTGCGGGTTTTATTCAGAATATCTGCCGTTTCTTCAGGCAAAATACACAGCTCGCTGTGCATATGATGATCATTGATGTTCTCAACCTTGACAGGGCGGAATGTACCAAGGCCCACATGTAAAGTAACAAAGGCAAGACAAACGCCTTTTACTTTCAGCTTATCCAACAGTTCCTGTGTAAAATGCAGACCTGCAGTCGGGGCGGCAGCAGAACCAACCTCCCGGGAATAAACGGTCTGATACCGTTCCTGATCTTCAAGCTGCGCCTTAATATAAGGCGGTAAGGGCATTTTACCCAGCCGTTCCAGCACCTCAAGAAAAATACCCTCAAAGTGAAATTCTACAAGGCGGTTTCCGTCTGCCAAAACTTCCAGGATCGTGGCTGTCAGTTCGCCGTTACCAAAAATCACTTCCTGACCCGGTTGTAGCTTTCTGCCGGGCTTTGCAAGACATTCCCATTTTTTATTGCCCATATCCCGCAGTAAAAGAAGCTCTACTGCGCCGCCGGAGGGCCGTTTCCCCAAAAGCCGCGCAGGCAACACACGGGAATCATTCATAACAAGACAATCCCCAGGCTGAAGATAATCAAGAATATCATAAAAATGCTTATGGCATGTCTTCCCGGTTTCCCGATCCAACACCAAAAGGCGGGAGGAATCCCGCTTTTCAAGGGGTGTTTGGGCAATCAGTTCTTCGGGCAAGGCATACCAAAAGTCTTCTGTTTTCAGGTGAGAAACCATCGTTTCCTCCGCTCAAAGGTCATTAGAAATTATATCATCCAGCGTCTCTCGCTTTACCGCAACATAATCCTCTCCACCCCGAAGCATAACCACCGGGGGTCTGGGAATACGGTTATAGTTGGAAGCCATGGAATAGTTATAAGCGCCGGTAGTGCAAACCGCTACCGTATCTCCACGGACAGGCTTTGGCAATACGACACCAGGCTGCAAGACATCGCCGGATTCACAGCAACGGCCTACAAGGTCGCAGGTAAAGGATGCCGTCTCCGTCATTTTATTGGCAAGATAAACCGTATAGGCAGAGCCGTAGAGAGCGTAGCGGGGATTGTCTGTCATACCGCCGTCAACAGACAGATAGTTTTTGTAGCCGGTGATTTCCTTCACCGTGCCGGCAGTATAAAGGGTCATACCAGCATCTGCCACAATACTTCTGCCGGGCTCCATAATAACATTCGGCATGGGCAGTCCCAGTTCGTTTGCTAAATAGCAGATATGCTCATAAACCCTACGGATACTTGCCGGAATATCCACATAGGGATCGCTTTCCACATAGCGCACACCGTATCCGCCGCCAATATCAAAAATCTCAGGTGCATAGCCGGTTTTTTCCTGCATATCACGGGCAAAAGTCAGCATTACCCGGGCAGAGTCCGTATATACGCTGTCAGAATCGTCAAATACCTGAGAGCCCACATGGCAATGGTAGCCCAAAAGGGTAACATTTTTACAAGCAAGGGCTGCCTTTACGAACGCTTCTGCCTGTCCGGTTTCGATGGCTACACCAAATTTAGAGTCCACCTTGCCGGTAGCAACCGCCTCATAGGTATGGGGGTCAATACCCGGTGTGAGCCGCAGTAGAATCTTTTGACAAATTCCACGGGCAGACGCAATGCGGTCTACCGCAGATAGTTCGTCGAAACCATCTACTACAATACAACCCACGCCGCAGTCCATTGCAAAGGAAATATCCCCATCGGTCTTGTTATTACCGTGAAAAAAAGCCTTTGCCATAGGATAACCGGCCTTAAAGGCAGTATAAATTTCACCGGGAGAAACAAGGTCCACAGACATTTCTTCTTCCCGCATAATCTCATAGATACGCTTGAAGCAGGCAGCCTTTCCGGCATAGGACGGATAACTGCCTTCCCCGAAAGCATCCGCCATTGCCGACTTATAAACCTTGCAATTATGACGGATGCGCTCTTCGTCCATCAGGTATAAAGGCGTTCCGTATTTTTCTGCAAGCGCAACCGTATCGACGCCTGCAAAAGTCAGGTGTCCCTTTTCGTTGACAGCGATATTTTCAAAAATCATACTATCTTCCAATCTTAGAGCATATGGGCAATCAGTTCTTCTCTGGGTGTTGCGGACAAGTCTGCCGGCGCAACATCGAATACACATTTACAGCCATAATCGCCGCGGCGTGCCATCCGATATACTGCCCGGGC
>SVKZ01000023.1 GCA_015068165.1 Oscillospiraceae bacterium | reverse complement strand
CCAGGTACGGATCTCAATCACTTCGCCTTCGACTGCGTCGTCGGTCTCTGCTGCAAAAACGTTAAAGCTGAGAACCGTCGTCAAACAAAGCGCAAGTGCAATAACACCGAAAATGCGTGATATCTTGTTCATTGCCTTCATATTTTTCTCCTTTGCTTACATATTATGCGTTTTGGGCTTGGGAGTTTTTGCTAAATACAGCAAGCCTACCCCCCAACAACCGAAAATCGGCATAACTCAATTATATATATATATATATATCTGTCAAGATTTTTATGTCGATTATAATTTTTTTATGCAGGGCAACCAATTTTCACGCAAGATAAGCGTTATGGTTTATAACAGTTTTGCAGTGCATCAACAATATTTTTTAGAAAAAAACAGGAAACAACCCCATCTAAAATGCAAACCAAGGCCTGTCGCCCGCATCAAACAAATAAGGGAGAGGCTTTGCCTCTCCCTTATTTGTTTCTGCTATAAAACAGCGCCAGGCGGCTCTTATTTCTTGCCGGGACGCTTGCGGCACAGGTATTCGTCCAGCTTTTCCTTCATATTGTCCGGCATTGTCTTTGCCACGGGGCAGCGAACCGCATTGACCATCCGGTTGGTAAAGGCGATCAGGAACTGAATGTCCTCTATCATCTGCTCGCTCTTCATCACAGCGTATGTATCATAGCTGTTATGGATAGTGGCTGTGTTTTGAGGCGCAATCCGGGCAAAGGAAACCGCAGGCACACCCTTGTCAGCAAAGGGGGTGGAATCGCTGGAATACACATCCTGCCGGCCGTCAATAGGGAAGCCCACCTCGTTGCCAAAATAACTAATGTAGTGGCACAGCTTCTCTTCACCGGTAACGCAGTAGATAAAGCGACCCATAATGCAGCCAATCATATCCAGGTTGATATTCAAAACGCAATTTTTAAGTGCTTCTTCGTTTTCGCAGTAAGCTTTCGCACCCAGCAGACCCCGCTCTTCGCTGCCGCACCAAATAAAGCGCATACCGTAGCGGTGGGGCTTCTTGGCAAAGTGCTCTGCAATGCCTAAAATGCCCACGCTGCCGGACATATTATCGTATGCGCCCTGGGACAGAGAGGTAGAGTCATAATGGGCAGTAAAAGCAATGTACTCGTCCACCTCACCGGGCAGATCCAAAATCACATTGTGGGAAGATCCGGTATATTCTTCCTGCTTAAGGACGATTTTGGCTGAGGAAGCGCCCTTGCGGATCAGTTCGATGGCATCTTTGGCATTGATATTGACACCGGGGATCTTGTTACCCTTGTGGACATAGCTGCGCAGCTCCCGCTGGTCGATGTCCCGGTCCCGGTAGTTGGCATTGCCATCATAAGTGATGAAGCCAACGGCACCGTTTTCCAGCAGATCCTGGTACATCCAGTAGCCCAAATAGCCATCCACCATAACAATTTTTCCCTTGCATTGGGACAAGGAGAAGGAATCGGTACCGCGCAGGTAGTAGAAAGGCGCTTCCACCTCGTGGTTGCCGGCATTTAAGTAACCCTTGCAGATAACCGTTTCCCCGTCCACGGTCAAAACAGCTTCCTGTATCGTCGCCAAAGGAACCTCGAATGGCACGATCTCGGCAGTCAGGCCCATATCGCTTACAAGGCCCGCCAAATACTCCGCAGCCTTTCGCTCTTCTGTACTGCCGCCCATACGGACATAGGCCGTGTCTTTGAAAATTTTTGTAATCTGTTTTCTATTCATTTGGATAACCCCCAATGTAAGATTTAGGTATATGGTAATATTTTCGGAGGAATTTTGCAAGGGAAATCTCCAAAATTGGGACTATCTGTCCCACATATACCGTAATTCGCAGGGAAAAGACAGCCGCCTTTCCCCAAAACCCCATAAACGCAAAAACCGCCCCTTTGGGCGGTGCACCATAGGGATAAATTGCCCTTCGGAGCGTCCATAAAATGAAATAGCCCTCAACGCGTTACTTTCCTTCCTGTAACGGTTGAGGGCTATTTCATTGCGTTCTTGGGTTCAATCATTGGTTAACCTCTCTTTCTTTAATTAGACGCAACTTCCAATTATCATTCACTCTGAATTGCTCCCGCTCAATTCCTATTCCTATCATTTCCAACAAATGTATGTTTTCGGGAGAAAAAGGGAAGCCCGTCTGCCGATCCTCTTTTTATCAGGATCTAAGGGTTTATCAGATCATTGGTATCACCCTTTCTGTACCTTTATTGTAGCGGAAGAAGCCCCATTTTGCAAGATGGGATGTTTCACAAGATTTTGGGGCAAACAACCCCTGCTGACAAGCCCAAAATAATGCAAAAGGTAGAACCTGTTTCCCGAAAGCAACTTTTCATTGACTTGCCCCATACGCCTATGATATAATAATCGTGTTGGGCGGCTCAAACGAGCCGTCCATTATGATATAGGAAAAGAGGAGGCATATGCCTCCTCTTTTTGTTATGCTTTATTCCTCATCAAAAGGGTCTTTTTCCTCTTCCTTCTTTACCTTAATGCCCATTACCTGCTTGTCAAAAATCGCAAGCAGAGACGGAAGCACAAAGAGGATCAGCAGGATCGCACACAGCGCGCCGATGCCCAAAGTTGTAAGAATCGTTGCCACCGCACCTGTCATAATCCTGCCGCACAGCAACGTTACCAGCACGATAACCAGAGAAGAAGTCAGTATGGCGTGGGTTGCTCTGCGCATAACCTCAGGCAGAGCTGTTTCCACAGGGTATTCCTTTCTCACCTCCATATAATAGGTGGTAAAGAGGATGCCGTAGTCGATCATCGAGCCCATAAGGATACATTGCACCAAAATCATTGCGATAAAGAATATCGGCTCGCCGATTACTACCATCACACTCATCATCGCAAAGACCGCACATTCGATCACGCAGATCAGCAGCAGGGAAACAGACAGCTTCCGGAAGGTGAACAGCACCACGGCAAAGACCGCCACCGCCGTGATAATGGAAATAACCGTATATTCCTCCCGGAAGCTCTGAGAGACCTCATAGCTCATTGCGGAAAGGCCTACAAGGTAGTACTCCTTTTCCAGCGTTCCGTCCAGCATTTCCGAGAATTTTACATAGAAATTATGGATGCCTTCGGATTCAAGGGGATAATCCAGGGTAATTACCATTCTGGAATGATCCTCACCCACCAGCTGCGCAAGGCCTTCATCTATCATCGTCTGTGCCTGAGCAAATTGGCTCTTCATATCCTCATCTAAGAAAGGCGCAAACAGATCGTTTTGAAATACATCTTCCGAAAGGAACAAAACAAGCTCCAGCAGCGGGATTTTCGTTTCAGACATATCCGCCATATTGCTCTGCGCCATTATGTAAAGAAGCCGGATGTTCTCCTCGGTGAGCATTTCATTTTCTCCCACGCCCGAAAACAGCTCCGAAAGCTCTTGGGGTGTCAGCTTCTTACCGCTCTGCACAACAGAAGACATTTCCTCCAGCATAGATAGCTGACTGCGCTGGTTTTTATCCAGTACGCCTTGTGCAAAGAGGGCAATGTCCGAAAGCAGGTCCACAAAATCCCCAGCCCGCATAGCCTTCACAGGCTCCACCTCAAACAGCACCTCAATCTTATCCGCATCCATTCCCAGAATATCCGCAAGTGTGGCCATAAGAGTTTGCGGTGCGGTCTGCAGCGACATATTTTTCAGCTGTTCGATATAGAAAATGCTCTGTACGATTTTCTTGTCTACTGTCAGAATTGCAGAAAGCTCATCTGCGGAGTACTTTTCCTCGCTGGCAAGCGCATTGACAAGGCTTCCCAGCTGCCCGACCTGCGCCCGGCTCTCCTCGTCGATCATCGAGGAAAACATCTCGTTATGAATAAAGCTGTCCGATGTAATAAAATTTGTAAAATCCACCAAAAGCATCGGCTCAGCCGTCATACCGTTTTCATACATATAAAAGAGCGTATTGACAAACATTTCATCAATGCCCATCATACCGGCGATATCCTGTGCGGACATCTCCAGTCCCAGCGTATTGGCAAAGGCTTGTACACTTGTTACGTGCTCATCCTCCGCCAAATACTCCAGTACCTGCCCGATTTTATCCTCATCGACATTGTCATACACGATCAGGAGGTTATCGTCCTGGGGAAAGATATCTGTAACAAGACTTTCTTCGGCGTAGGAATACTCAATCCTCGCAAAGCTCTGGAGCACCGCCGTACAAACAAGCAAAACACAGGCAAGGGCGGCAATCAGCTTTCTATGCCGGTAGCTGAATACACCGATAGCACCAACGATTTTATCCAGCATTTTCCGCACCTCCCTCTTTCAGCTGTCTCCGCTTTTTCAGGTTGTCCTTGTTGAGCTTAAACACCAGCTCATCAAACCACAAAATCAGAGTGGGCATAACCGTAAATACGCAAACCAGGCTAAAAAAGACACCCTTGGAAATGACAAGACCGATATCTGCGCCAATGGTAAAGCTCATAAACAGCAGTACTAAAAGACCAACAATAGTGGTAAGCGAGCTGCTGGCAATAGAGCCAAAGGCATTGACAATGGCATTTCGCATTGCTTTTTTCTTGTTCGTTCTGCCAAGCAAGTCATATTCCTGCTCATAGCGGTGCATCAGCATAATGGAATAGTCAACAGACAAAACCAGCTGAAATACCGCCGCAATGGCAAAGGTCATATCGGAAACGCTCTCAAAAATCACATTGGAGCCCATATTGATGAGAACTGCCACGCCGATAGACGCCAGCAGCAGCACGGGCTCAAAATAAGACTTGCACAGCAGCAGCAATACGATTACACCAATGGTAACCGCCATAGGAATCAGCCTGTCCAAAACGTCCAGATAGCCGCCGGCATAGTATGTATAAACAGGATGCTCCTCTTCATAAGCTTCCTTCATACTGGCAATCAGCGCATCTACCTTTTCTCCGTCGGCTTGTACGATGTACATCGTAAAGGTCTTTGTGTTGTGCTCGGGGCTTCCCTCTTCATAGGTTACGGCGCTGACACCCTCAAATTCCTGCAGCTCCTCAAAAATCTCTGTTCTCTCAGACGGAGTAAGCCCTTCAAACATAATTTGAAAGCTATCCGGCAATTTGATGGCCGGAAATTCCTTTTGAACAATTTCCAAGCCCTTATTCATAGCCGAATCCTTTGCCAAATACTTGGTTTGATCCGAATTGATCGTTACCTGCGGAATCAAAAACGCGCAGGCAACCGCAAGCGCAACGCTGGCAATAAAGAAATACAGCCGGTATCGCACAAGCACATTTGCGATCTTTTTCATTTTCTTCCCTCCTGTAAGCAAAGTTTGACATATCTGTAATCTTGTGATACAAATATACACAACTATAGTTGTTTATTCAACCGCCGATATGGCAAAAAAGTTGGATAAAACCCATTGGAGGATGAATTTTTTATGAACAAAAACGATCTCCGGTTTCAAAAGACAGAAATCGCCATCAAAAGCGCCTATTTCCTCCTGAAACAGCAGGGCGCAGTGTCCGTCAAGGTCAATGTTCTTTGTGAAACAGCAAATATCAACAAAACCACCTTTTACGCCCATTACGAAACGGTTGAACACCTGCACAAGCAGGTCTGTAAGGAATTCGTAGTAGCCCTGCTCAGTCAATGCCAGGATGTGGATAAATTCCTGACAGACACCAGGTCCTTTGCCTTTTCTGTTCTTAGTACCTTTGAAAGCCGCTTGCCTGTGATCGAAATGCTCTATAACAATGACCTCTATGCCTTTGTCAACGATGTGGAGGCCATTTTTATGGAAAAATATGTTCCGAAATCCATCAGCGAAGACTACAAGCTGTCAATCCGTTTTTGCATTGGCGGCGCTTTTAAGCTCCTGGTGGCGGAAAAAAACCCTGTGCGCATCCAAAAAACCGTTGACCTTGTGGAATATGTACTCCACTCGCAGATATAACCGCAAACACAAGGGACTGTGAAAAGTCCCTTGTGTTTTTTATTGCCTGTTGAATCCATATGTCCCGGAAACGGGGTCTTGAAATAGGGGAATGTGGGGTGGCGCAAAAGTCAGCACTGTAAACAACGCAACCAAAGCCGCAATCATAACCGCCGCCACCCAGCCCGGGAGGGGAAATGCCGGCAACTTTGAAAACAGCGCCGTTTCCATCCAATACACTGCCCCAGCGGTCAAAAAGAAAATGGCAATATTGAACCAATCCGCCTGCACCCCCAAAATGCCTGTATAGCTATAATAAAACACAGGAACGAGTAATAACCCCAGCCCAATCCCAAATAATTTGATCCACCAAAACTGCGGCAGCTCCTGACCCCACGCAAAATATTCCAAAACCGCAAACAGGAGCATCGGGTAAAACAGTAGCTTCATATGCTCCCAGATTGACTCATTGACCGCAGATACCAGGGCAGCAACTATGCTCCCCCTGGTCAGATCAAAAAGAAAGTGCAGAAATGTTCCCAAAACAGATGTAAAAATCAACCCCACCATTTGCCACATCGGTACAGACCGTTTCATTACCATCCCTCCCCTACAGTATATTGCAGGACAGGGATTTCCATTCTGTAAAAAGAACCTGTGCATATTTTGCACAGGTTCTTATGTTTTGTTATCGCTCCTGTCCAAAGAAGAACAGCGCCAGCATTCCCGGACCTACGTGAGAACCGGTAAAGGGTTCATGGGGAACAATAATCAATTCCTTCGGCTTGCAAATCTCGCAGACCCTATCTGCCAAATACTGGGCTTCCTCCGGGCAATCGCCGTGGGTAATGCCCACACGCTGATGCTGGGCATCAATTGCGCGGGTGCGGTAAATATCCAAAATTGCTTCAATGGACTTTTTTCTGCCCCTGCATTTGCTAAGCGCCACAATATGACCGGTGGAGTCCCCCCACAGCAAAGGTTTGATACTCAAAATCGTACCGATCGCGGCCGTTGCACCGCTGACACGACCTGTCCGTTTCAGGAAGCTCAAATCATCCACCGTAAAAATCTGGAGCAGATGCTTTACTTCCTCATCCAGGATTTCACCGGCTTCCTCTGCATTCTTGCCCTCGTTTCGCAAATCCGCCGCACGGCAGGCAAGGAGTCCCGGGCCAAGGGCAGCACCCAGAGAATCCACCACACGAACAATGCGTCCACGGAATTCTTCCATAAGCTCCTCCGCAGCAATTTTTGCTGCCTGGAGTGTGCCGCTGACGCCGGAGGAAAGGCCTACATAAACCACATCCTTACCCGCTTCCAGCGCAGTGCGAAAATGTTCCATAAACAGCTGAGAGTTGATCAGGCTGGTTTTCATTTCTGCGCCACCACGGAGCTTATCGTAATAAGCGCGGGAATCAAAGGCTTCAATATCACCGTTATAAACGCCAGGTTCGCCGTCCAGAACATAGCTGCAGGGCAGTACGCAGATAGCAAGCTCTTTCAGCAGACGACCGGGCAAATTGGAGCATCCGTCTGTAAAAACTGTGTAGGACATAAGTGCCTCCTAAATTATGGATTATCTATAATTATATAAAACGCAGAGCCAGAAAGCAAGATTTTTTGTGCATATGCATATCATAACCGGTTTTTTGAAGATTTTTGCAGGTTTTTCTTGAATAATTACGCAGTATACTTTATAATTATGTAGATATTGACTTATGTACCGTATAATTTACACCGCAATTTCAGGTATCCGGTGCACCTCAAGTCTAATCTATTTTAAGGAGAATTTTAATGGGCAAAAAATTTGGAGACAGAAAAGACGGTATTAAACTGAAAAACATCCATTCTATGCACGTGATTATGCCCCTGATGTTCCCGAACCGCTGCGATAACGAAGCTTTTATCAGCGACCGCATCGACCTGACGGCCATTAACGCATATCTTGCCAAGAAAAACGCAGATAACCCGGAATATGCCTATAACCTGTTCCAGGTCATTGTAACCGCGGTACTGAAAACTATGGTTTTACGGCCGAAAATGAACCGATTTATCGCCAATAACACGATGTATATGCACAAAGAGACCTCCGCCTCCTTCACCGTGAAAAAAGTCTTTTCCGACGATGGTGCAGAAGCGCTGGCACAGGTAAAGGTAACCGGCACCGAAACCATCGACGATATCCACAACGAGATTTTCCGTCAGGTATCCTTCTGCCGCAGCGAAAAGCTGGACGGCGGCACGGAAAGTCTGAACGCCGTTGCCAGCCTTCCCGGTTTTTTAACAAAATTCGTCGGCTGGGCAGCTCGCCTGCTTGACCGCCACGGTTGGATGCCTTCCTCTGTTACCGAGGGCGACCCCTTCTACGGCTCTGTTTATCTTTCCAACTTAGGCTCTATCAAGCTCCAGGCAGGCTATCATCACTTAACCAACTGGGGTACTTGCTCGGTATTTTGCACCATCGGCCAGGTCAAAAAACGCCCCTTCTATAACGAAGACGGCACAGCCGAAATGAAAGAGTGTGTAGACTTAGGTCTTACTATCGACGAGCGAATTGCCGACGGTTACTATTATTCCCGCACCGTTAAATTACTGAAAACACTCTTGGAAAACCCTGAGCTGTTGGAAAAGCCGCTCTGCGAGGAGGTCGAATTCTGATGATTACCGCGAAAACACCCTGGGCGGACTATATGGGCGATGTCCCGATGCACCTTGACTATTTTGAAGGCACAATGTGCCAGGCCGTCGAAGCCATCGCAGAAAAGTATCCCGACAATGTCGCCTTTGACTTTATGGGCAAATCCACAACCTACCGTGAGCTTGTGGAAAACATTCAAACCTGCGCAAAAGCTTTGAAAGCACTTGGCATTCGGGAAAACGACAAGGTTACCATCGCAATGCCCAACTGCCCCCAGGCTATTTACTTATTCTATGCCATTAACGCCATCGGCGGCATCTGCAATATGATCCACCCCCTGTCCGCAGAAAAGGAGATCGAATTTTACTTAAACGAATCCGACAGCGTCCTTGCCATTACTTTGGATCAGTTCTACGGCAAGTTCGCCCGGGTTCGGGAAAACACAAAGATCAATAACTTGATCATTGCCAGCATTAAGGATGCCCTCTCGCCCGTTATGCAGGTAGGCTATATGCTCACCCAGGGGCGGAAAATCAAGAAAATCCCCGCTGATGCACCCATTGTCCGTTGGAACGATTTCCTGAAGCTGAGCCGCCACACCGGCGAAGATTACCGGATTGCCCGCCAAAGCAATGACCCCGCCGTTATCCTCTACTCCGGCGGCACCACCGGCACAACCAAGGGTATCGTGCTGACCAACCGGAACTTCAACGCCCTGGGTCAGCAGGTGGTTGCCACCAACCCTATGTTCCGCCCCGGCGACAAGATGCTGGCGGCTATGCCTATTTTCCACGGCTTTGGTTTAGGCGTGTGTATCCACACGATGCTCGTTAACGGCGGCCGCTGCATTTTGGTACCCCGTTTCACCCCCAAGTCCTACGCAAAGGACCTTGTTAAGCACCGCTGCAACTTTATTGCCGGCGTTCCCACACTCTACGAAGCATTGCTGCGGCTTCCCGATATGGATGGTGCAGACCTCAGTTGCCTCAAGGGCGTATTCTCCGGCGGCGACAGCCTGTCCATTGAGCTGAAGAAGAAATTTGACAAATTCCTCTACGACCACAAGGCCACCATTCAGGTTCGGGAAGGCTACGGCACCACCGAAACCGTTACTGCCTGCTGCCTGACCCCCACGCACATCTATAAGGAAGGCTCCATTGGCCTCCCCTTCCCCGATACATACATTAAGATCGTCGAACCCGGCACAGACAAGGACCTGCCCTACGGTGAAGAGGGCGAAATCCTGCTGGCAGGTCCTACGGTGATGCAGGAATATATGCACCACCCCGAAGAAACCGCCCAGACCCTCCGCACCCACGCAGACGGTCTAACCTGGGTCTACACCGGCGACCTGGGCAAAATGGACGAGCAGGGCTTTGTCTACTTTAAGGGTCGGGCAAAGCGAATGATCGTTACCTCCGGCTATAACGTCTACCCCGCCCAGATTGAAAACATCCTGGATGCCCACGAGCTGGTGCAGATGAGCTGTGTGATCGGCATTCCCGATTCCTACAAGATGCAGAAGGTAAAAGCCTTCGTCAAGCTGGCAGCCGGCGCAGAGCCTACTGAAGAAACCAAGCAAATTCTGCTTGCCCACTGCCGCAAGCACGTTGCCAAGTACGCAATGCCCTGCGATATCGTATTTAAGGACGATATGCCCAAGACGCTGGTTGGCAAGGTTGCCTACCGTGTTTTAGAGGAAGAAGAGCTGGCAAAGCTCCAGTCCGCACAGTAACTCCCAAATATAAAAGCCGACAGGTAAGAACACCTGTCGGCTTTTTGCTGTAAATCTACGGTTAATCCGCTTTTTCTTCCTGTATCTCCTGCTGCAGGGCAGCAAACCGCTTCCGCAGGCAAATGGTATGGGCTACTGCTGCAATGGTATTATGCAGCATAGTCTTTCCCTCCGACTCACCTTCCGGAAAATCAGGAAGCTTCTTCCCAACGGAAATACAGGAAAGCGTCTCTTCAAGTGCGGCAGAGAAATAATCATAGGCCTCCTGAGATGACCAGGTTTTCCGCTGAATAGATAGCATCAGCCGGATATCCTCCATAGAAAGAACGGTCTTAAACACCGTAATATAGATAAGGTCAGCTATCTGCTCCCGGCTGTACTGCTTTTTTATCGGATTAGACACCAATCCTCGCTTTACATAGTTAGAAACCATTGAAGTCGTGATTGCTCCATCCAAAAGCGGCGCAAAGCACTCCCCAATATACCGGGTTGTCTGTTCCAAATAAAGACCCACATTCGGAATTTCCTGATAACGGGGCAGACGAAAAACCTGTTCCGTGCACATTTTTTCTTGCATTTCCATCCCTCCTGACGCTTTTATTATATACATCTGCCAAATAAAAGTCAAGGAAAACCCGTTATCAGTTCTTAAAGAACTTGACAAGCCATTATAAGGTGTGTATAATCTCGGTATAAGATGTTAATTATCTCTACATCAGTTCTCAAAGAACTTGTTAGGAGGATTTTATGAAACGTACAAAACTAAAAGACCGCATTCTTCCCAATTACACCTATGGGGAGGAAATTATGAACACCGTAACCCACGTCGCCGGAGGCGGAATCGGCGTTTTTGTTCTGATTTTGTGCCTGTGGCGGGCGTTGAGCCCGCCCGACGGTTGGAGTATTACCGGGAGCATCATTTACGGTATTTCCTTTATACAGCTATATACCATTTCCAGTATTTATCACGCCCTGCGCCCCGGAACCGGAAAAAAGGTTCTGCAAATTATCGACCACTGCGCTATTTATTTCTTTATTGCCGGCACATATACCCCCATTGTGCTATGTTCTATCCGTCCGGCATCCCCAGGCACTGCCGCCTTAATTCTACTGATTGAGTACGGCTGCGCCGCCCTTGCCACCACGCTGACCGCCATTGACCTGAAGAAGTACAATGTCCTGTCAATGTTCTGCTATATCGCAATGGGCTGGTGCATTCTGATTGCCTTGGATCCTCTTTTGCAGGTAATGGCACTTCCCGGTTTTTATCTGCTGCTTGCCGGCGGCATTGTCTACACGCTTGGCGCGGTTTTGTACGGATTTGGTACAAAATGCCGATATATGCATTCTGTCTTTCACCTTTTTGTCCTTGCGGGCAGTATCCTGCAAGCCTTGTGTATTCTCTTTTATGTGCTGTAAAAAACTGCGAGTCTTTCGACTCGCAGTTTTTGTTTTACTTATTTCTTCTTGGGAGCGCGGATGCGGCTGAGCTTCTTGTTCAGCGCCAGCAGGTCTTCCTTGGTGAACTTGGCATTCATCATACCACCTGCCATAGTCAGCAGACGCAGTACAGTAAAGCCGTTCATCATAGACATCATCTCGGGGGTCATTTCAAAGCCCATGGGCTTTGCCTTTTCGCCCTTCTTACCGCCGCCAAGCATCTTTCCCATCAGCCTCATAAAGAGCAGCTTGCCACGGAAGGTGGAGATCACATCGCCCATCTTAGAATTCAAAGACAGCCGGCCGGGCTTCTCTTCAATGTCAAACCAGTTAAGAACTGCGCCCTCTTCCTTCAGGCGATACTCCTCATTGAAGGTATCGACCTTGCGGATAACGCTCTCATCCTTCAGTTCTCCGGAGACTGCAGTGAGCTTGGTCTCACCGGCATTGGGAACATCGAAATAGAAGAAGTGGTCGGGAGCTTCCTTCACGCCCAGGGAAACACCGTTGGCGAACAGCTCAACCGTTTTCTGATTGGAGTAAACGGTAACCTTGGTTACATCCTCAACACGGTCAATATAGCGCTTGCCGCACAGGTGAACAAAGGGTTCATCGCTCAGCCAGGCCTTGTAAGCATAGAAGGCATCCTTCTTGTACTTGCGGTCAAAGGTCATCAGACCCTTGTGGTTCTGACCGTTCTCGCCGCCCTCTGCACGGGCATCGGCGCCGAAGTCGAACATATTCCAAACGTGGGTAGCCCACATATACTTGCGGGTAAAGAGCTGCTTGATCAGCTCCTCGTGGTAGTAAGCCTGATATTCCTCGGTGTAGTCGCCCTGACGGGGATCGGAGGTGTGCCAGTTCAGCGCCTCGCAGCCGTACTCGGAGCAGCCAATGGGAATGCTCGGGTGCATTGCGTGGAACTTATCAAACCAGGGGCCGTTCATAGAGGTGTCGCCGCCGTACCAGCCGAAATAGTGGTTGTAGGAAACCACATCGGGAATTTGCAGGTAGGGATCTTCCATCTTGCACATAGAAACCGCTGCGATGGTGGTCAGTCTGGTCTTATCCATCTCGTGGCACAGGTCGTTGAGGATTCTGTGGTTCTCCAGCAGATCGTCGTCGCTGCCGCCGATGGAAATTTCGTTACTCAGACCCCAAACCACGATAGAGGGGTGGTTATAGTTCTGAGAAACCAGTTCCTTCATCTGGGAGATGGTGTTTTCCCGACCGGTGGGCATATGCTTGGAGATATAGGGGATTTCCGCCCAGATTACCAAACCCTTTTCGTCACACAGGTCGTAGAAATACTGGTCGTGCTGATAGTGAGCAAGACGAATGGTGGTGCAGCCAACCTCGCAGATGAGGTCAATGTCCTCTTCGTGGTGCGCACGGGTCAGCGCATTACCAACGCCCCAGCGGTCCTGATGGCGGGAAACGCCCCGCAGAGGGTACTCCTCACCGTTAAGGATAAAGCCATTGTTAGGATCAATCTTGAAGGTACGGCAGCCAAAACGGGAGCAGACATTGTCGATAACCGTCTCACCCTCTACGATTTCAGCCTCGCAGCAGTACAGGTAGGGGTCCTTACGGCCGTGCCACAGGTGAACGTTCTCGATTTCAAAGGAAACCTTCTTGTCAGTGGAGACGATCTTCTGCAGTTCCTTCTCCTCCTGGTCGTACAGGGTGTAAGCGATCTGCTGACCTTCCTTCAGCCCGGTGGTGTAAACCTCTACCTCAACAGCAGCATTCTTGCCATTAACAGCGGGAGTAATCTTAATGCCGGGTGCGCCGTAGTAGTCCAGGTCAAAGTGGGTCTCATTTACGGTGATAAGATATACATCCCGATAGATACCGCCGTAGAATGTGAAGTCAGCCATCTGAGGATAAACAGTCTCGTTAGCAGCGTTGTCCACAACGATAGACAACAGGTTTTCGCCCTCAGTCAGCGCATTTGTCAGGTTGACTCTCCAGGTAGAGTAGCCGCCGTCGTGATGCCCGACCGCATCGCCGTTGACATAGACATCGGCAGAGGAGTTTGCACCCCGGATTTCCAGATAGTGCAGACCTTCGCCCAGGTCAGCAGTGTTGATGGTTTTGGTGTACAGGCAGCTGCCGCGGAAATAGTCGTTGCCGCCATCCTGACCGTCCACAGCATTCCAGCAGTGGGGCAGGTTGACCTTCTCAGCGCCCTCGGTAACCTTGGGATCGGCGCAGTTTTTAATAAACTGCCAGCCTTCGTTAATACAAACAATATTTCTCAAAGTAATTTACCTCCCGGTAATAAAAATAAATTTTCTCTTAAAAAACCGCCGCACCCGCAAACGCAGATGCGGCAGCGATTTTTAATTACTCAGCAGCCTTGCGGGCAGCCAGCTCGGTGTTCATCGTCTCCAGGGTCTTCTTATCCAGGTTATAGATAAGACCCAATCCGATAAACTGCATTACTGCAGATGCCAGGAACAAAACAGCCACCAGTGTCCGGAGTTCAACAGCAAACTCCCAGGACAGCTTTGTTACATCGATATATGCAGCACCGGTCTCGGGGTCAACAGCATTATTCACATAACCCATACCCTGCATAATAATCAGAGCAACTGCAGGACCAACGCCCTGCGCCAGCTTACGGAAGAAGGAGTGCAAAGAATAAACAACACCTTCCTCACGGGTACCGAACTTCCACTCGTTGTAGTCGATAGCATCGCCCATCATAGCCCAGGAAACCGTAGAGTATACACCCAAACCCAAGCTATAAACCAACTGGCAGAGAATATAAAGGATCAGATCCAGGCCGGTATTCTCAGGGGTGATAATGAACAGACCCAAGCCGCCGATGATGGAGCAGATAGCGCCAACAACAGACAGTTCCTTCTTACCGTACTTGGTAACCATCTTACGGGCAAGAGGTGTAAATACCAAAATGGGAATCATCGCAAACAGCTGCACGATACCGGAAATCTCAGTATTCTTAAAATAGATCTGGAAAGTAACGGAAACAGCGGTGGCGGCACCCTGCATACCAATGAACATACCCATAGCAGCAAGCGTTGCGCCAACAGCAGGACGGTTCTTCACAAAATTGCCCAATGCCTTAATCACATTGAACTTAGGCATTTCTTCACCGGTCTTCGCTTCGGTGTCAACACGGATCTCGGTGTTCTTGATCATAAACTGGAAGCAGATAAAGCCCAGCACGCCCATTACCAGAGCCGCCACAAATACCATATTGCCGTTAAGAGACTCGTCTGCATTGTAGATCAGGAAAGGCAGAATGACCATAGGCAGCATATTGCCTACCATAGAGCCGATGGAGCGCCACGCAGAAAGGCTTGCGCGGTCAGCAGGCTCCTTGGAGATCAGGGACAGCAGAGAGCCATAGGGAACATTAGCGATGGTGTAGAAAGCATCCCATACAACGTAGCCTGCGATGAAGATGATAAATTTAGCCCACACAGGCGCCTGGGGGAAGGGCAGGAAACAGCAAGCACCACCAACAATCAAACCAATGGAGCCTACCCAAATGTACTGCAGGAACTTATTGCGCTTATACTGACGCTTGTCTGCGTCGATCATAGAACCGATCAGCGGATCATTAATTGCGTCCCAAACCTGCACAATAATCAAAAGCAGAGAGTACCAAGCGCTCATACCCATAACCTGGGTCCAAAACAGAGCCATTGTGCCCTTCAAGGCAAAGCTCATATTACAGCCGAGGTCGCCGGCTGCGTATGCGAGGCAGTCCCGCATACCAAATTTTCTTTTTTCCACTTTTTTATTCCTCCTGTTTTAATGTCGTCTTTTTAAGACGCAAAACATCATTTTTATTATACAACAAGATCTCCTGTCTGTAAGAGATAATCTTTTGTACTTTTTGTAAATTTTTTGTTTTTTCCCTTCAAAAAAGCTGGACAGAACGGAAAAATGCACTATAATAGGTTTAAGAAAATTCAAATCTTTGTGATTTTTCAATAAATATTCAGGAGGTTTTTATGCAGTACGATGCCGAACTTAAACTGCTGACCGACTTTTTTCGCCGTGCCGGCAGCTCTGTAAATATTGTCAATCCCAACGAGCCTGTCTCTAAATATTTAGATAAAAATCCGCTTTCTTCCGGGGTTGCAAGTGACGAGCAGTTATCCACGCCGCTTCGCCAGTTCCTGCCCGAAATTCTCCCGGATACCGTCTATTCCGTCACCGATAGGCTGTCCCTTAAATATATTTACTTGCTCCTGCCGGGCACTGAAGATATGCAGTTGCTCAGCATCGGTCCTTATCTGGAAAAGGAAATGTCCGATCAGGATATTCTGGAGCTGGCAGAATCTCTGGAACTGCAGCCTGCACAACAGAAAATTTTACAAAAGTACTATACCTCCCTGCCGGTCATATCTCCAGAAAGCCCCATCCAGCATTTGCTGGTTATGTTCTATGAACAGCTTTGGGGATCAGATGGCTTTACCTACGCCACTTTCAGTTGGGAAGCCCTCTCCGGCTTTACCTCCTTCCGCCAAAAAGCCCTGTCCTCCGAGGACATCAGCTCCCAGTGGAATGTGGATATGATTGAAAAACGCTACGCTGGCGAAAATGCTATGATGGACGCCGTCCGTACCGGAAACTTAAAAAAGGTAGATGCGCACATCGGCAGAATCACCGCCGCTGTTTTTGACAAGCGTTTACCCGACCACCTTCGTACCCTGAAAAACTACTGTATTATCACCAATACGCTGTTGCGGAAGGCCGCAGAGCAAGGCGGTGTCCATCCCGTTTACTTGGACAGCGTCTCTGCCGATTTTGCCGCTAAGATTGAGCAGATGGCCTCTCCCGCCGCCTGTCCCGCTATGATTGGCAGCATTGCCCGGTCTTACTGCCGGCTGGTAAAAAATCACTCTGCCAAGAGCTACTCCCCATCTGTGCAAAAGGCAATGATCTGTGTGGATGCAGACCTATCTGCCCCGCTGAGTCTGCGATATCTGGCAGATGAGCTGAATATCAACAGCAGCTATCTGTCGTCGCTATTCAAAAAGGAGACTGGAATTACCGTTACTACCTATATTATCCGCCAGCGGATCAATTATGCCAAGCACCTACTGGAAAACACCCGGCTGCAAATTCAGACAGTTGCTCAGTATTGCGGACTTGGGGATGTCCACTATTTCTCCAAACTCTTCAAAAAGGAAACAGGTCTTACCCCCCGGGAGTTCCGCCAATCGGTACAATAAAACGCAATAACCCCTCGAAAAGGTTCCTTTTCGAGGGGTTATTTATGTTTATTTTAGTTGGCAAAATTCAGGGTGCTCAACGTCTTAGTGCCGTCGCTATTGATAACTGCCAATACAGCAGCCTTGTATCCCTTGCTGTTCCAGTTGCACGGAGCAACCTCTACCGTAACCTGCTGATCTTTCATAGCAATCAACCAGGCAAGCTGCGTCTTACCATTGCCGGCATAGACGATAGCCTCGTTGGTTCCATCGCTCAGGTAAACATTTGTGGAATTATTTGTAACTTCCACTTTTATAGTTGCCTTCATTGTATAGACATTGGTGGTATAATCCGTCGCCACATCCAGCTTTGTAAACTCCGCAACAGAAATCTCACCCTTGAAGGCAGCGGTGGGATAGTTATGGCTACCGTAATTATTAACAGCAACCGTAGCACTCTTTAAGCAAGTCTGGCCAACCGTCTTACCCGAACCGGTGTTTAGTCCACGGGTTGCGGACAGAATAACCTCGTTGCCGATCTGAAGCGTTGCCATCACATCTGCGGTGGTTTCCACTGCGATAACACCGGTCTCATCAATGAGATAGAGCCTGTCTTGTTGACTAAGGAAGGACCCACAATACCCTTAACGGTAACTGTCTCACCAACAGCGGTATTGATTGCCGTATTAACGTCCACATAATCAACACTCTGCTGCTTCTCAACCGTGATTGTTACATCCTCGGAGTAGGATACACCATTGTACACAGCCGTAACCGTGATGGTGGCGGTGCCGGCTTCGTGGCAGTTCATCACGTTCTCATCAATGGAGATAACGGACGGATCGCTGGACTGATAGCTCAGAGCGATCTCTGTGTAGCCAAGCAGCGCATTGGTGGCAGAAGTCTCCAACTCCAAAGCGGGGTTGCCGGTATAGCTGGGCAAAAACTGCGTAACACCATAGTACTTCACTGCATTTTCTGCAAAATTTACAGTGCCGGGGTCAAAGTCCTCGTCAATAACGCTTACCGGCAGGAAGCGCCAAACGCAACCGGAAGCAGAGGACTTGGCATTGAGCGCCATTACATATACGGTGCAGATCTTACCATCAAATTCGTCCAGCCAAGCAAAGTCGCCGCCGTTGCACTGGGTATAGGTATACGTGCCGGTCTTACCGTCCAGGTCGTAAATATAATAGTTAACGAAGCCATTGCCGGGTGCTTTCTTCACCTGAGCAGTTACCTTATAAATCAGAGAGGTGATATCTTCGGTTACAACCGTATCCATAATACTCTTGACCGTGGTGGTTTCAATCCAGCTCTTGTCAAAATCTATACCGGATTCCAACCAGGTAAAGGACGCAACACTTATCAGCTGGTTACAGCCCATATACCCAAATTTACCGGCTTCGTCCTGCTCATCTGTCAAAATCCAGTAGTCCTTTTTTGCCAGAATGGTAATTCTATCACCAACGCTGACACGCTCGGCAACATCCGTGTCATAAACATAGATAGAGCCGGTGTTGTCCACAAGCACCACACCGCTGGGAGCTTGACCGCTGGCATATGTAATCCTCGCAACCACGCCGGTAACCTTAACCTCTGTGCCCTTTGCCGCTTCTCTGGCTTCTGCAATGGTAATAGTCTCCGGAACCGGTGTGGTAGGTGCTGTAGGCCCGGTGGCCGCAGTAGGCTCTGTGGCTAAAATGTTGGGAAGAATAATCAACCCGCTAAGAATCACGCTACAACCGGATAGGGTAACTGCAATTATTAAAAGGCTAAATAGCAAGGTGATACATTTTTTCATTTGGGCAACCTCTTTTTTATTCAGGGGTTTATATGATAATTATACACTTATAATCGATCTAATACAATCCGCATATTGCACAAAAATGGACGAGGGTGTGAACCCTCGTCCATCCATTTTATCAGCAGAGCTTTGCACCGGCAGGAATGGCATCGTCCACCATCAGAAGATTCAGCTTTTCCTCGCCCTTTTCGGTGTGAACAGCGGAAATCAGCATACCGCAGGACTCCCGACCCATCATTTTCCGGGGCGGCAGGTTGGTGATCGCCACCAAAGTCTTTCCGATCAGCTCCTCCGGCTTATAGAATTTGGCAATACCGGAGAGAATCTGCCGATCTGTGCCGCTTCCGTCATCCAAGGTAAACTGCAGAAGCTTATCGGATTTCTTTACCGGCTGGCAGTCTTTCACCTTTACAGCACGGAAATCGGACTTGCAGAAGGTGTCGAAATCCACCGTTTCTTCGCTATACGGCTCAATCTCCAAAGGAGGCAGCTTTGCCTTTGCCTTTTCGGCGTTAAATGCATCAATTTCCGCCATTTTCTTCTCCATATCCAGACGGGCAAAGAGAATTTCCGGGGCATCCAGCTTTGTGCCGGCTGCCATTGCGCCAAAGGACGCAAGACTCTCAAGACCGCCGTTTTCGCACTTAATCTGTGCAAGAATCTTCGCAGAGGTATCGGGCAGGTAGGGTTCCAGCGCAATCGCCGCAAAGCGGATAGACTCCAAGAGGTTATACAGCACAGTGCCCAGCCGTGCCTTATTGCTTTCGTCCTTTGCCAGCGCCCAGGGAGCGGTTTCATCAATATACTTATTGGCACGGCGCAGAAGTACAAAAATCTCGTCGATGGCATCTGCCACCTTTAATTCATTCATTTTCTGCTCTACCTTGCCGGGCATTGCCAGGGCAACAGCCTGCAGCTCCTCGTCCAAAGCGTCGGGTACGGTGGGTGCCTGCACAATACCGTCAAAGTACTTGTTATTCATTGCAATGGTACGGTTGACCAAATTGCCGAGAATGTTTGCCAGCTCAGAGTTGATCCGCTCGATAATCAGCTCGTAGGTCATAATGCCGTCAGCGGCAAAGGGCATTTCGTGCAGAACGAAATAGCGCACCGCATCTACACCGAACATTTCCACAAGATCGTCAGCGTAAATCACATTGCCCAGGGATTTACTCATCTTGTCGCCCTTAACCAGCAGCCAGGGATGACCGAATACCTGCTTAGGCAAAGGTTCTCCCATACTCATCAGGAAAATAGGCCAGTAAATGGTGTGGAAACGGACAATATCCTTGCCGATCAGGTGCAAATCTGCGGGCCAGAACTTCTTGTAGTGTTCGTCGTGGTTGCCGTCCGGGTCATAGCCGCAGAAGGTGATATAGTTGCTCAGGGCATCCAGCCAGACATAGCTGACGTGGCCGGGCGCAAAGGTCAGCGGCACACCCCAGGTAAAGCTCGAGCGGGAAACGCACAGATCCTGCAGACCGGGCTTTAAGAAGTTGTTGATCATCTCGTTTTTCCGGCTTTCGGGCTGGATAAAGTCGGGATGCTCCTCAATATGCTTCATAAGCTGATCGGCATATTTGCTCATTTTGAAGAAATAGGCCTCTTCCTCGGCGTCCTTGCACTCACGGCCGCAGTCGGGGCATTTGCCGTCCACAAGCTGGCTCTCTGTCCAGAAGGACTCACAGGGGGTGCAGTACTTGCCCACATACTTACCCTTGTAGATATCGCCCTTTTCGTACATTCTCTCAAAGATTTTCTGTACCTTCGTCTTATGCTCCGGGTCTGTGGTACGGACAAAGCGGTCATAGGTGGTGTTCATCAAATCCCAGATTTCCTTAATCTGACCTGCCACATTATCCACATATTCCTGAGGGGTAACCCCTGCAGCTTCTGCCTTCTCCTGAATTTTCTGACCGTGCTCGTCAGTGCCGGTCTGGAAATACACATCGTAGCCAGCCATCCGCTTATAACGGGCGATGGCATCGGCCAATACAATTTCATAAGTATTGCCGATGTGGGGCTTGGCAGAGGTATATGCGATTGCCGTAGAAATATAATAAGGTTTCTTTTCTGTCATAGCTTTCCTCCTGAAAATGTAAAACCGCCCTCGGAAAACCCAAGGGCGATAAAATTTACCGCGGTACCACCTTGTTTTATGCGACAGATAAAAAGGGAAGTCATTGCCACGCCAGTGCGCACACCGGCGTGGCAATCTTCCTGCATAGTATGCCGCACCTTAAAACGCTTTAACGGGCGCACCCGGAAACGCCTACCTATCGACATCTCAGCTCCCGGACCATATTCTGCCCCTTCCGCGCACCCTTTCACACCAAACAAGGGCTCTCTGACCGTTTCCGATGGCATACTCTTCCGTTCATTGCTTTTCATTTTTTGCCATTATAGCCCGAAAATGGCACTTTTGTCAACGGTAATTTTCTCTATTTACTATATCGAAAATGTAGGGGGCGGGTTCCCCGCCCCGCCCTTGGCTTGATAATGCGTACCATACGGGCCGGGAAACCCGTCCCCTACACCGCATCAACCTATAACTTTCGTTCTTTTCTTGTCAGCAGCAACGCCACTACGATAGCCGCCACGCCGGCACTTAGCTTTCCTAAAATAACAGGCAGCAGCATTTCCGGCGCAAAACCGGCAGTAAAGCCCAAGTGGTCGCCAAAAACGAAGGCCGCCGATATGGCAAATGCCATATTGACTACTTTCCCCCGTTTATCCATATTTTTCATAAGTCCAAAAGTGGCAATGGAATTGGCGAGGCTTGCAATCAGCCCGGCTGCCGCCGTATCGTTGATGCCCAATCGGTTGCCAAGCAGCATAAGGGGCTTTTGCAGCACCTTGGTAATGGCATAAACCAAGGGAAACGCACCTGCCAATACGATAGCGATCTCTCCCACCGTGGCAAAGCCGTCCTCAATAGGATTCATTCCCGGAATGAGGGTAAAACCCGTAAGCTGTTCCACAATCGCCGCCACAAGACCTACGGTAATCACCGCCACGACCCCTTTTCCAAAAAGGGTGAAGCCCTTGATCATTGCTTTTTCCGCTTTCCAAAGCCCCAAAGCAATCAAAGCCGCCAGCAGTACAATGGGTACTAAGTTCCGCAGCACGGTCAAAACAGGGTAACCCGCTACCAAACCACCTATAAGAATGCCTACGGGGATGGTTACAATACCTGCCAGCGCCCCTTTGGCAAGAAAAGGTCTGTCCTCCTCCCGCAAAATCCCCAAAGCCACCGGGATAGTAAACACGATGGTAGCGCCCAGCATAGAACCGCAAATGACGCCACCTAAATCCGCTACAGCTTTGTCATTGGCCAGTTCTCTTGCCAGTGCGCCGCCGCCCATATCGCAGGCGAGAATAGAGCCTGCAAACATTGCCGGGTCTGCGCCCAAAAAGGTATATACAGGCACGACTACCGGGCGGAGAAGCCCCGCCAGCACCGGAGAAAAGGAAATAATTCCCACCATTGCCAGCGCCAGCGAGCCCATTGCCAAAATGCCCTCTTCAAACTGCTTGCCAAGCCCCAATCGGTTGCCGAAAATCCGATCCAATGCGCCAAACACCGCAAAAGCTGCCATCACAGTAATGAGAATGCTATGGGCTGACATTTTTCCCCTCCTGGTCAATAATCGCAACCACCGCCGCATCCACAGGGGCTTCCATACAAAAACGGGAGGCCACTGTGCCGGTAACAAGAAGCACTCTGTCCCCATCTCCAGCGCCTACGTGGTCTGCCGCCACGATTTCTCCCGCATCTGTCTTTACCACAAGGAATGTCTGTCCCATCAGGCAATTTGCCTTTCGGGTAGACCATACCGCCCCGGTTACTGTTCCTAATGTCAATCCGATCCCTCCAATATTTCCCGCGCCAAGGGTGTCAGTACCGCCCCGGGAGCCGGTCGTTTGCCGGTCTGCCGCATTCGCTCCGCTTCCGTGGCAGTAACCAGCCGTTTCTGCGCGCCGTCAACAAACAGCACGCCCCAGTTTTTCAGTTCCCGCCGCCGGGAAGCAAGGCTCGCCGCCAATGCCCGGTTTTTCGGTGCTTCCGGAAGCCCGGGTGTGTATAAAATCACCGGTTTTCCCTGGGCAAGGGCTTCTAAAACAGGCTCTTCCCGAAAGCAAAGGAGCTGACTTAATGTCAGCGAGCCTATTACCACACCGTCATAGGGCGCTTCCCCGTAACACCAGCCCAATTCTACCGGTGGCGGTGTGCCGATCAGCAGCGCCTTCATAGAAGAATCCTCCCAAAGTCGCCGGCAGAAAAGCCACAGGCATTGGCTTCATCGTAATCCAAATGCACCCGGGTTTGAAAATCGGGGCTGACCCGTACTACTGTATCGCCGAAAACAAGGGGTCTGTCGGTATAGGTTTCCAGGCGCACCACCTGCTTGTCCTCTACACCGAAACGGGCGGCGTCCTCAGGCGTCATATGAATATGCCGCTGGGCGGCAATGACACCGTGAGAAACGGTCAGCTCTCCCTTTTCTCCCCGGAGGGTTATCCCGGGCGTGTCCTTGATGCTGCCTGACAGCCGCACCGGGGGCTTTATCCCCAAAACTTTCCCGTCAGACAGGGAAATTTCCACCTGCGCCTCAGACCGGGCAGGGCCTAAGACCGCCACATTTTCAAATTTTCCCTTTGGTCCTATCACCGTTACCCGTTCCTTTGCCAAATACTGTCCCGGCTGGGAAAGGGGGCGCTCCGGGGTCAAATCGTGTCCGAAAAGAAGCTGCGCCTGTTCCTTTGTTACGTGTACGTGTCGTCCGGAGGCTTCCATTTCCACGCAAATTCGCCTGAGCACCTGCTGGCACAGGGCATCTAAGGCTTGTTCCTTCATTTATTCACCTGCTTTTTGCCTTTTCTTCAATCATAAGAAGATAAAGGAAACTACTGAGTCTGTTTATCGCCCGGATAATATCCGGTCTTGTACAATTTCCGTCCCGATCCCGGAAAGCGCATACCGCCTGCAATTCTGCCTGCCGGGCAGCGCAGCGGCATTTATTCAGAAGCAGAATTTTTCTGCCGTCTGTGGCCTGGGGCATAAAATGGGGAATTCCGTAATATTCCTGGGGAAAATGGCTGCGTTTCCGCAGTTGCGCCGCATCCATTCCGCCCAGGCGCATTTCCTCTACTTCCTTTTCCAGCACATCGGCGGCGATCAGTTTCCGGGCGCAGTCCAAAGCATCCTGCAGCGGTGCCGTGATCCCCGTTTCTATTTGGGTAAACAAAAGCTCTGCTTCCAAGGTGTCGATCGCGCCACGGAAGCGTATTCTGGGATGATCTTTTTTTACCAGGATATCGCCCCTTAAATGGGTCATATCCTCCGGTTTTTCCCGGAAAAAACCACCGTCTAAGGTGCGGTATTCCTCCGGGCGCGCCTGTTCTGCCGGCAGAATTTCAATCCGCTCCCGGGAAAGGAAATCTTTGGCTTCGCTGGTAAGCTGATCCCCTTTTCCTAAATAAAATACCCGCTTTCCGTCTCGGTTTCGGATATTATCCCGAACATTTATCGCTGAATAGAGCATTATTTTGCATTATTTGCGGGGGTGCTGCTGAGTCTGCCGTGGGGAAGGATGGCATCCACCTCTGTATGGGGACGGGCAATGACGTGAACAGAGACCAGCTCCCCTACCTTTTCCGCAGCAGCAGCGCCTGCATCGGTAGCCGCTTTTACCGCGCCCACATCGCCCCGAACCATTACGGTTACCAAGCCGCCGCCTACCTGTTCCTTGCCTACCAGCTGAACATTTGCGGATTTTACCATCGCATCTGCCGCTTCAATGGCACCGATTAAGCCCTTGGTTTCGATCATACCTAAAGAATTTGTGTTCATAATTTGCTTCCTTTCTTATTTCAGTCGTTCCAGAATTTTTGCCGCTAAAAGGTCTACTAAGGTTTCATCCACCGATACTGTGGGCTTTTCTTCCTGTTGCCAAGCCACCCGGCGGATATTGATAAGATCCATAGGAGAAATATTGTTGGAAGAGCTGCTGCCGCCTACCGCGCCACAGCCTAAGGTCAGCGCCGGGAACAGCCCTGTGGTTGCACCGATACCGCCCAGCGCTGCCGGGGTGTTCACCAAAAACCGGGATACGGGGATTTGCCGGGCAAATTTCTCCACGACCTTTTCGTCGCACGCGTGCATCGCAAAGGTGTGTCCGCTGCCCTCGTGGATCAGCACCTCGATGGCTTTCTGCAGTACCGCATCCTCGCTGTCCATTACGAAAAATGCCAGTACCGGGCAAAGCTTTTCCATAGAGTACGGTCGGGTTGGGCCTGCTTCCTGCTCTCTTGCTACCAAGATTTTGGCATCCTGGGGTACAGAAAAGCCTGCTTTTTCTGCCAGTTCCCGGGCAGTTCTGCCTACAATTTCGGGATTCAGAGAGCCGTCCGGACGGAACAGATGCTTGGCAAGCAGTCCCGCCTCCTGGGTGTTCATAAAATAAAAGCCCATTTGGGAAGCTTCCTCTTTCACCCGGCTTTCCATATCCTTTTCCACGATAATGCTCTGTTCAGATGCGCAAACCGTACCGTTATCAAAGGTTTTTGACCGCAAAATGCTCTTTAATGCCTGTTTAATATCCGCTGTGTGGTGGATATACACGGGCCCGTTTCCCGCGCCTACGCCGATGGCCGGCTTGCCGGAGGAATAGGCGGCTTTTACCATTCCCGGACCGCCTGTGGCTAATATCAGCCGCACCTGGGGCGCTGTCATCAGTTCCTGACAGCCTGCCATAGAAGCAATTCCCAAACAGCCGATACTTCCTTTCGGCGCACCGGCCTTTTCTGCCGCTGCCCTAACGATTTCCGCAGCTTTCAGCGTACAAAACAGGGCTTTGGGATGAGGAGAAAAGACGATGCTGTTGCCGGATTTCAGAGCAATGATGGCTTTATAACAAACGGTAGATGTGGGATTGGTGCTGGGGACAATGGCGGCAATCACACCCATTGGAACACCGATCTCCCATAGTTTTTCCTTTTGGTTGCGGCTTAATACACCGACCGTTTTCATATCCCGCACCGCTTCCCAAACACGGCGGGAAGCAAATTGATTTTTTGTGGTTTTATCTTCGGAATTACCGAAGCCTGTCTCCCGCACCGCCATATCCGCAAGGGCGCTGCTTTCCTTATAAAAGGCATCTGCCATCGCTTCCGCAATTTTGTCCAGCTGCTGCTGGCTCATTTGGGCAAGGACTTTTTGGGCTTCCTCTGCCTGTTTTGCTAATGTTCTTGCCTCCTGACGGGCTTTTAAGTCTTTATCCAGTTCCATTTATGCTCCTTTCGGGTTGCCCGCCACCTCGGCTACTGCTGCGGCAAAGGCAGCGCAAGCCGCTTCGCAGGCAGATTGGGTGCCGGAGAGCAATCCTCCGCCAAAATTTGTTTCGCTGGGGGGTGCATACAGTTTTTGCATTTTCACATCTGCCGCTTTCATCGCCGCGTCCAGGGCATACATACTCTCAAGGGGCGGCGCAATCAAATAAGCTAAAGCTGTTCCCTCGGGAACACCGGCTTCCTTTGACAAAAAAGCCCCGCTGCGGCTGACGGTATAGGCAAGATAGGGCACTTCCCCGGCTGCTTCAAAACCGATTCTTTGCAGTGCGGACAGTGCCGCTTCCATACCGCTGCGAACTGCCCCGGGGGTTGCCCCCGCCAAAATGCCGATAACCTCTCCCGCGTTGGGTGTGGAAGCATTGGCAGCACCTGCATAAAAGCTGCGGCTGTAGCAAACCTGCACAGCGGCGGCTTTGGTGGCTTCATCTAAAGCAATATAGGTGGCATCGTCGCTGTC
>SVKZ01000022.1 GCA_015068165.1 Oscillospiraceae bacterium | reverse complement strand
CTGCACTATGATGGTTAAGACCCACCTGTCCCTCAGTGACGATCCCACCAAGAAGGGCGTTCCCACCGGTTGGAAGCTGACCATCCGCGACATTTTGGAGTACGGCGGCGCCAAGTTCCTGTGTCCTATGGCCGGTACCATCTCTATGATGCCCGGTACTGCTGCTGACCCCGCATACCGTCGTGTTGACATCGACACCGAGACCGGTAAGGTAAGCGGCCTGTTCTAATTGATATAACCCCAAGGCACAGGCAACAAATGCCTGTGCCTTGTGTGGTGTTTGTTGCGCAATGTTTGTAGGGGCGATTCACGAATCGCCCGCAAAATATCGCATAATACACGGGCGATTCGTGAATCGCCCCTACGAATGCTAATAAGGAGAAAATACATATGGATATGACAATGGAATCCTGCCGCAAGTTTGTGGAGGTTTTGGCATCCGATGCACCCGCTCCCGGCGGCGGCGGTGCGGCTGCTTTAGTTGGCGCTATTGGCACTGCGCTAGGCAATATGGTTGGTTCTCTGACCGTTGGCAAGAAGAAATACGCTGAGGTCGAGGAAGAAATCATTGCCCTGAAAGCCAAGTGCGATGCCCTGCAGACGGAGCTGCTGAATCAGGTAGAAGCTGACGAAGTGAACTTCCTGCCTCTTGCCAAGGCTTACGGTATCCCCAAAGACGATCCCAACCGGGATAAGGTTATGGAGGAAGCTACCATTATCGCTTGCTCTACCCCTATGAAGATTATGGAGCTGTGCTGCGAAGCCATCGGCTACATTAAAGTTTTTGCCGATAAGGGCAGCCGTCTGGCTGTTTCCGATGCCGGCTGCGGCGCTGTTTGCTGCAAGGCAGCTCTTCAGGCAGCATCGCTCAATGTGTTCATTAACACCAAGACCCTTAAAAACCGTGAGGTCGCCGAGGAACTGAACGCAAAGGCACTTTCTATGCTGGCTACTTACGGCGCAATGGCTGACGAGATCTTTAGTACCGTCAAGGCCAGCTTCGGCGTTTGATTTGTAAAAATAGGAGGAAATACATATGGCAAAGCTGCTTTTGGGCAAAGAAGTAAACGAAGCCCTCGTTGCTTCTCTGCAGACCCGTACCGCTGCCCTGCGCGAAAAGGGCATTACCCCCTGCCTGGGCATTATCCGTCTGGGTGAAAACCCCTCTGACCTTAGCTATGAAAAGGGCGCTACCAAGCGCGCTGAGGAAGTAGGCGTTGCAATCAAGAATTACATTCTGCCCGAAGAGACTACCAAGGAAGAGCTGCTCTCTGTCATCGACGGCATCAATGCCGATGATTCCGTTCACGGTGTGCTGATGTTCCGGCCTCTGCCCAAGCACCTGAAGAACGATCAGGACGAGATCTGCAACCGCCTTGACCCCAAGAAGGACGTAGACTCTATGACCCATATGTCCAATGCCGGCGTATTTGAGGGTCAGGATTTGGGCTATGCGCCCTGCACCCCCGCTGCCTGTATGGAAATTCTGGACCACTATGGCATTGACTGCAAGGGCAAGAACGCTGTTGTTATCGGTCGCAGCTTGGTTGTCGGCAAACCTGCCGCTATGATGCTGATGGCCAAAAATGCCACCATCACCATGTGCCACACCCGCACCGTCAACACCGCTGAAATCTGCCGCAATGCAGATATTATCGTATCCGCTGCCGGTGTACTGAACAGCCTGACGAAAGATTTTGTCCGCCCCGGCCAGATCGTTATCGACGTTTCTATGAACTGGAACCCCGAGAAGATTACCTCCAAAGGCAAGGGCGGTATGTCCGGCGATGCCATCTTTGACGAGGTTGAGCCTATTGTTGAAGCCATCACCCCTGTTCCCGGCGGTGTTGGCGCAGTAACTACCAGCGTACTGATGAAGCACGTGGTCGAGGCGGCTGAGAAGGTCTAAAACGAAACACCTTTCCGCATAACTGACGGAGAAACGCAGGGAACTGCGGTGGAGTGCGGAAAGAATGATGCCGACCGTCTGGGCAATTCGAACACATTGGGCTCGGATTGCCCAGATATTATTATTTGAGGTGCGTTATGAATAAATTAAAGAATCTATCCGAGGGTAGCTTTCTGAAGCTGCTGTTCGGCTTCCTCTCTGCTTGTTTCCTGATCGCCGCGGTGTGTATGCCCGACCGGGGCACTATGCTTTCCGGTTTTTGGAAAATTTTGATTACCCCCTGCAAGGTAACCACCAACTATTTCTCTCTGGGCGGCTACGCTGCTACCTTCCTGAACATGGGCTTGGTGGGGCTTCTGAGCCTGCTGCTATTCATCGTTTTTAAGGGCACGCCCAACAACGCCTCCACCCTGGCTGTGATTTTGACCGTCGGCTTTGGCTCTTGGGGCATCAATGTGCTGAACATCCTGCCTACCATGCTGGGTGTCGTGGTCTACGGCCTGGTGAAGAAAGAAAAAATGGGTGGCCTTGTGAACGCCATGCTGTTCTCCACCGGTATTGCACCCCTGATCACCGAGCTTCTTTTCCGCTATCCCGGCGTGGAAGTCATCGGCTTCAACTGGCTGGGTCTTGGATTGGCCCTGCTGGTGGGCCTGATCATCGGCTTTTTCCTGCCTGCCGGTCTGGCCCACTCCCCTAAGGTACATAAGGGCTTTGATCTGTACTCCGCCGCGTTGCCCATTGGCATGACCGCCTTCTTCCTCAACGCCACCCTGTACAAGACCATGGGTCTGGATGTCAATGCTCTGCCCCTCCTGGGCGATATGAGCGTGGCAAGTCCGATGATCGTCAATGTATTCTGCTGTGTCGTGTTCGGCCTGTGTATCGTATTCGCCTTCCTCCTCGGTTGCAAGCCGAAGGACTACTGGAAGCTGCTGACTGATCCGGAGCTGGTTACCAATTTCTCCTCCACCTACGGAAATGCCACATTTCTCATGAATGTGGGCGTATTCGGCCTGTTTATTTTAGGCTACTATAACCTGATCGGCGCAAACTTCAACGGTGTTACCTTCGGTATTATCTTCTGTATGCTGGCAACCTGCAATTCCGGCTCCCATCCCGGAAATGTATGGCCCATTATGTTGGGCTACGCGGTGGCCTCTGTAGTGTTCGGATGGCTGTCTCCTTTGGTGGGCGGAAAATTTGCTTACCAAATCAACGCCCAGGCGATTATGGTGGGACTGTGCTACGCCAACGGCCTTTCTCCCATTGCGGATAAGTACGGCTGGCGCTACGGCTTTATTGCAGCCATTATGCACTATCTGCTGGTTACCAGCGTTCCTACGCTCCACGGCGGTTACTGCCTGTATAACGGTGGCTTTACCGCGGCTCTGATCTGTATGATTCTTGTCCCGGAGTTGGAGAAATTCTTCAAAACGAAAGAAGAACGGAAACTGGTAAAAGCAGGCAAATGACGATATAAGAACCCCGGTTTTGGGCATTTACCAAAAACCGGGGCTTTTCATTTGGAAAAATTGGTTAGAATTGCTCTTGATTTGCGCTACACAGAGGCGTATGATAGGGAGTGGAAATTTGGGAATAAGAAGGTTTCAATATGGAAACAACAATGATCTGTCTGGCCGCCGCAGTAATTGGTGGTCTTATGATGTCCCGACTGACAAAGAAGCTGAATTTGCCTGCTGTTACGGCCTACTTGGTAGCAGGCTTGGCCCTTGGCCCCTTCTGCTTGGGTGCGCTGGGGATTGGGGGCGTGGGCTTCCAATCTTTGGAGCAGGTGGAGGGCTTCCGGATTTTGACACAGCTTGCCTTGGGCTTTATCGCCTTTTCTATGGGAAGCGAGTTCCGGCTTAATCAGCTGAAAAGTATGGGCGGCAAGGCCATTACCATCGGTATCGTACAGGCGGTGGTAACAACGGTTTTGGTGGATGCTGTGTTAGTGGCTCTGCACTTACTGTTCCCGCAGGTGATTTCTCTGCCGGCTGCCTTGGTTTTGGGTGCGATTGCATCGGCAACCGCCCCTGCGGCCACGCTGATGGTTGTCCGGCAGTATAAGGCGGACGGCCCGCTGACAAGACTTCTGATGTTGGTAGTCGCCATCGACGATGCAGTAGGCCTTTTGCTGTTTTCCGTGTCCTTTGGCATTGCCGGCGCATTGGAAAACGGCGCGGTCAATGTGCTGGGGGTTGTGGTAGAGCCGTTGGTTGAAATTTTACTGTCTGTGGGACTGGGTGCGGTGATCGGCGTTCTGATGGACCGGGTAGAGCATCTGTTCCACTCCGGCAGTAAGCGTATGACCCTTTCTGTGGCCTTTGTTCTCCTTACGGTAGGCCTGTCTATGCTGAAATTTAATATCGGCCCGATTCATTGCGGATTTTCCCTGCTGCTTACCTGTATGATGGCAGGTACGGTATTTTGCAATGTGTGTGATACCTCTCAGGAGCTGATGGAGCGTGTGGAAAAATGGGTTGTTCCCATCAATGTGCTGTTTTTTGTGATTTCCGGTGCAGAGCTGGATCTACAGGTAATTGTAAACCCGGTAACGTTACTTGTGGGTATTTTGTATATCGCCGCCCGGTCGGCAGGTAAGTACTTCGGCGCTTGGGGTAGTTGTAAGCTGTCCCATTGCACCCCGGCGGTTACAAAGCATTTGGGCATTACCCTGCTTCCCCAAGCGGGTGTGGCCTTGGGAATGGCCCTGACAGCAACTGTACTTGCTGACGGCGCACTTGTGCGCAACGTAGTACTGTTCTCCGTTTTGGTCTATGAACTGGTAGGTCCCGCGCTTACCAAACGGTCTCTGTTGCTCGCTGGCGAAATTCGCGTGGAGGGCAAGACCAGCTCCCGTGTTACCGACACCCCCAGAGAGCATATCAGCATTCACAAAGGTGAGTAACCGATAAAAATCAGCAGGTATTTAGGGACATACCCTAAATACCTGCTGATTTTATTATTTCATAAATTTGTCAATGGCGTCGCAGAGGTCGTCAATGGCATTTTCATCGCCGGCGGCAACCGCGTCCACCATACAGTGGCGCATATGGTCTTTTAAGATGACCTTGCCGGTGTTATCCAATGCGCTGCGGACAGCTGCAAGCTGAATCAGCACCTCAGAGCAATCGTAGCCCTCTTCCACCATCCGTTTTACCTTTTCCAAATGTCCAATGGCCCGGGAAAGACGGTTCATCACAGCTTTCTGATTTTCGTGGACGTGGCCGTGGGAATGGGCAATGCCGTGGGCGTGCATATAGGCGTGATCGTGTTCGTGAGACATAGAAAACTCCTTGGTGTTTTTTGTCATTATACGCCATTTTTCTTTTCTTTGCAAGCCCCGGGAGGGGATAGATCATTGACGGGGCGGGGGTTTTCTGTTATACTGCTATGAGAAAAACGCAAATGGCGGAGGAATCGTTATGAGAATGCGGAAAATGAAAAATTTACTGCCACGGACAGAGGTTTGCGCAGATTATCGGATCACCGAGCCGGAAACCCGTCAGGGCGCTTGGCGGGAACTGATGCCGGGCGCTACCGCCCTTTGGGTGGAGGTCGGCTGCGGCAAGGGAAAATTTACGGCAGAAACCGCTGCGGCCAATCCCGATGTACTGCTGATTGCCATTGAAAGATGCCGGGAGGCAATGGTGGTGGCAATGGAAAAAGCCAAGAATATGGGCCTTAAAAATGTGTTTTTTGTAGATATGGATGTGGCACTGATGGAGGGCTGTTTTGCTCCCGGCGAAATTGACCGGCTGTTTATCAATTTCCCCGATCCTTGGCCCAGAAGCAAAAATGCCAAGCGTCGGCTGACCTTCCGTACCTTTTTGCGAATGTACTCCCGGGTGATCCGGGAGGGGGGCGAGATCCATTTTAAGACGGATAACGCACCTTTATTTGAATTTACCCTGGAGGAGCTGGCGCTGGTGGGCTTGCCTGCCAAAAATGTAACCCGGGACCTCCACGCCAACGGTCCTGTGGGTATTATGTCCGGGTATGAAGAAAAATTCCACGCCCTTGGCACCCCCATTAACCGTTGTGAAATTGTTACCCATCCCATTAAGGAGAACGAAGAATGAACACCTACCACGCAGGGGATTGGGAGGTCGCAGTGGTCGGCGCAGGCCACGCCGGGATTGAAGCGGCCTTGGCTTCTGCCCGATTGGGACTGAAAACCGTCCTTTTTACGATTAACTTGGATGCGGTAGGCAATATGCCTTGCAATCCTGCCATCGGCGGAACGGGTAAGGGACACCTTGTCCGGGAGTTGGACGCCTTGGGTGGGCAGATGGCGATTGCCGCAGATGCGGCCTGCATCCAGTATCGGATGCTTAACCGGGGCAAAGGGCCTGCTGTCCACTCTCTCCGGGCACAGGCTGACCGCCGCCGTTATCAGGCCTATATGAAGCAGGTGTTGGAGCAACAGGAGAACTTGGATCTGAAACAGGCGATGGTTACGGAAATCCTTACGGAAAACGGCTGTGTTACCGGCGTTTGCACCCAGCTTGGGGCAATCTACGGCGCAAAAGCAGTCATTCTTGCTACCGGCACCTATTTGGACAGCACCGTTATCACAGGCGAAAGTGTCTGCTCCTCCGGGCCGGATGGGATGCACCCGTCTACGGGCCTTGCGGACAATCTGCGCAAGCTGGGTCTGCCCCTGCGCCGATTTAAGACGGGTACACCGCCCCGGGTCAACCGCCGCAGTATTGATTTTTCCAAAATGGAATTGCAGGAGGGGGACGAGATCCCTGAGCCTTTCTCTTTCCGCACGGAACACACCTTGGAAAACCGTGCGGTCTGCTACCTCACCTATACCAACGAGGAAACCCATCAAATTATCCGGGATAACCTCCACCGCAGTCCGATGTATGACGGTACGATCTCCGGCGTCGGTCCCCGGTATTGCCCCAGCATTGAAACGAAAATCGTCCGTTTTGCGGAAAAAAGCCGCCACCAGCTTTTTATTGAGCCTTGCGGCCTTAACACAGAGGAGATGTACATTCAGGGCTTTTCCTCCAGCCTGCCTGAGGATGTGCAAATAAAAATGCTGCGGACCGTTCCGGGACTGGAAAATGCGGAAATTATGCGCCCGGCCTATGCCATTGAATATGAGTGTATCGACCCCACCAGCTTGCTTCCTACTTTGGAAACAAAAGCGGTGTCCGGCCTTTACGGCGCAGGCCAGTTTAACGGATCTTCCGGCTATGAGGAAGCGGCAGTACAGGGTTTCGTTGCCGGTGTGAATGCGGCGCTGAAAATTGAGGGGAAAGAACCTTTTGTGCTGACCCGGGATACCAGCTATATTGGCACGTTGATTGACGACCTTGTAACAAAGGGGACGGAGGAGCCCTACCGGATTATGACCAGCCGCTCCGAGTACCGACTGCTTCACCGGCAGGATAACGCCGACCAGCGGCTTACCGCCATCGGCGCAAAAATCGGCCTTGTACCCCCGGAAAGACTCCGGCAGGTAGAGGAAAAATACGAACAGGTACAGCGGGAAATGCAGAGATTGGAGAGCACCGGCGTGGCAACAAGTCCTGCGCTTAATGAAATGCTTGCCCGTTACGACAGCACCCCCGTTGCCAATTCTGCCCGTCTGGCAGATCTTCTGCGGCGGCCGCAGGTAACTTATGCAGACCTTGCCCCTTTCGATAAGGATCGCCCGGCACTCTCTGATGCGGTAACGGAGGAAGTGGAGATCCAAATTAAGTACGCCGGTTACCTTGCCCGGCAGGAAAAGCAGGTGCAGGCGTTTTTGCAGGAGGAAAACCGAAAAATTCCGGAAACCATAGACTATGAGACCATCGGCGGGTTACGGCTGGAAGCCCGACAGAAGCTTTCGGAAATACGACCGGTGTCCGTCGGACAGGCAGGCCGCATCTCCGGTGTCAGCCCTGCGGACATTGCAGTGCTTCTCATCTATTTGGAGCAAAATAAATAGAAATATCTCCGCAGAAATAGTTTCTGCGGAGATGTTTTATCGTGTAAATCTGCGGATTTTTTTAGAAAACTCACGAAGGGGAAGCTTTTGGCTTTGCTCATCCATCTTGACTAAGATGTCTTCCATAATTTTATTCCACTTGACTGCGGTGCGGCCTTCGCTTACAGGATAGTCAATGTACGGACATTCCCGGAAAGGCTTCGGGCCAAATTGCCGGGAAAAGACTTTGCCCACACCCAGCGCCAAGGCATAGGGCGCAAGATCAAAGAAATAGTCGGGATTTTTTCTGCAAAGTGCCTCTAAAGAGGTATGGGAGACCCGCTTGAGATAGCGGCGGAAGCCTAAGATCTGAGCCATTGCCTGTCGTCCGTCCTCGGTGCGCCGTCCTCCGTAATAGGCGAGAATACCAGCCAAAAACTCCAGAACAATAAAAAGAACACCTAGGAGGAAACGACCTGCAGCGAAAGACAGAACGATCCAAATAACCGCAAGGGAGATGCTTAGAACGAGCTGATGCCTTTTGTGCAGAAACAGGCAACCTGCCCAATTTTGAATATGATATGCCGTATAGCAGCCTAAAGCCGCACCCAATATAGCAGTTACCGGTTGCCAAAATCCACCGAAACCGATGGCAAGACCGGTTCCGAGACCGGCAAACAGTCCGCATAACGTGGTTAAAAACTGAAATACCCGCCGATTTCCGCACCGCTTGTCCATAAGATGGTGGATGGGGGGCTGTAGATGGGCGATTTTTTGGCATTGGAGGGCGTAGCGGTAGCCTGAGCAATCCACCCGATCCCCTTTGGCAAACAGACTCTTAAAGCATCTTTGCTCAAAATCACTGCGCTCGTTGCCCATCTCCATCCGTTTGAGCAAAATGACCCGTTCCCGCTCCGGACGGATACGGATATAACCCAGTTGGGCCCAGGAAAAGACCATCATACTTAAATTGGCGTTTTGTAAACCCAAAACCGTTCCTAACTGACCGGCATTTAAGCCCTCCGGAGGGAACGGGCTGGATTTCAGCCCGGGGGGCAAACACCGCAGCTTCCACAGCCAGTACAAAAAGGCAAGGACAGCGCAGACGGCGACACCAAAGGTGTCAATATCCGAGGAAAAAATCTCCAAAATAGGCTGGGGGAACATTGCTTCGTCCACAGCCAAAAAGAGAGACAATGTTTCGTGGTCGATCAGTGCGATCGCAGAGCTTCCGGTGATGGTGGCGCCGTTTATGGCATAGACAATGTCTTTTTCAATATTACTTTGGTGATAACCGCTTTGGAAAGTGGGTTTTGCACTTACCTGCCCGGGTAATGTGAGGGAAAAACGCAGATAATCTACCCGATATGTACTGCTGCACAGTAGCGGCAGGCGAAGCTCCAGACCGTTGCCGGTTTTGTAGATCACATCCCGCAGGGTATAGCTGACAGAAAAGGAATAATCTCCTGCCCCTGATCCTAAAATCGGAGAAAGCGCAATTTGCTTAAATTTACCTGCCGCTGTTGTCTGAACGGTTTCTCCGTTGACCTTAACAGAGGCGGCGTCGCCGGGCAGAGAAAAATAAAGAGGTCCGGCATCTTCCTTATGAACCGTGGCTTGAATAGTAACCTGACATTTGCCGTCAGTATTTACAACGGCCTGGAGCTGCAGGGAGGTTTCTCCCTCTGCGGCAGAAGCTTGCATAGGGATAAGCAAGATACATAGGAGCAAAATGGGGATAATCAAAAAACGCTTCACAGGCCGTCTCCTTTCAATAGTATTTTTGTTATTTTATCATACCCGAAAATCAAAAGCAAGGTTTGGCACAGAACAATTATGGTGTCCCTTTACGGACACCATAACAATCAGTTTGCTCTCCGGTTTTCCATATGCCCGGAATGGACAATGGGTGGCTTTGGGTCTTTTGCTTCCCAGGGAATCTGGGGGTTTTCTTTTTCTTTCATTACCATCCCTCCTGCCTTTATTTTTCGCCATATCGGGGAAATTAACCCGGGAAACTTGACGGAGGGTTGTTATTTTGTTATTTTAGTTACGAATATAGTGGGGAGGAAAGTCGATATGCGGAAATTACTGAAATATATAAATCCCTACTGGGGCATTATCCTTGTTGGCCTGGCTATTAAATTTGTTGCGACCTATGCAGAATTGGAAATCCCAAAGCTGATGCAGATTGTGTTGGACGAAAAAGTGCCTGCAGGACTTGAAAAAGAGATTTATCTTTACGGTGGGTTGATGATTCTTTGTTCGGCGGTGGCATTGGTTTTGAACATCACCGCCAACCGGATGGCCTCAAAAACCGCCGGAAAGATTACAAGGACACTGCGTCACGACCTGTTTGACAAGCTCCAGCGTCTGTCGCCCCGGCAGATGGATGCCGTAACCGTACCCTCCGCTGTTTCCCGGCTTACCAGCGATTCCTATAATGTGAATAACCTCATTGTCCGGATTCAGCGTATCGGTGTCCGGGCGCCCATCTTGCTCATCGGCGGTATTTTCTCTATGATGACAATGGATGTGCCGTTGGCGCTGATTCTGATTGCGCTTTTGCCGCTGATTGCCATTGTGGTCTTTTTTGTAACGAAAAGATCCGTTCCGTTACATCAAAAGACCCACGCCCTTCAGGATAAGGTGGTAATGATCAGCCAGGAAAATATTACCGGCGTTCGGGTAATCAAAGCCCTGAGCAAAGCGGAACACGAAAAGATGCGTTTCAATAGCGCAGTAGAGGAGCGGAATGCGGTTTCTCTGAAAGCCCAGAAGGTTACCGGCCTCAGCGGGCCGCTGACGACCCTGATACTGAACTTGGGTTTGACTATTTTGGTTGTAGCAGGTGCCTATCGGGTCGATTCCGGTGGCATTAAGCCCGGTGTGATTGTGGCGTTTTTGCAGTACTTTGTGATGATTCTCAATGCGGCGGTTATGGTAACCCGTATCATTATTATGTGCGCCACCGCCCAAGCCAGCGCAAACCGCATTTCCGAAGTAATGGACTTGCCGGAGGATATGGCAGTGATTTCTGAGGAAGGGTTGGAGAAAAACGCTCCCCATATTGAGTTCCGGGATGTCAATTTCAGCTATTCCGGCAAAGGCAACAACCTGGAAAATTTGAGCTTCTCCTTACAAAGGGGACAGACGCTGGGTATTTTGGGCGCTACCGGTGCGGGAAAGAGCACCATCATTAAGCTCCTTTTGCGGCTTTATGATGTAAATAACGGTAAGATCCTTATTGACGGCAGGGATGTCCGGTCTATTGAAAATGAGGTGCTCCGAGAGAAATTCGGCGTGGTTTTCCAAAACGATTTTATCAAAATGACTTCTATCGGTGAAAATATCCGCTATTACCGGGAATTAAAAGATGAAGAATTGCTTTCCGCCATTGCCGATGCCCAGGCATCGGATTTCGTAGAGGAAAAAGGCGGGCTGTCCGGTGAAGTGGACATAAGAGGCAATAACCTCTCCGGTGGACAGAAGCAGAGATTGCTTATCAGCCGCGCCCTGGCAGGCAAGCCGGAAATCCTTATTTTGGACGATGCTTCTTCGGCACTGGACTATAAAACCGATGCCGGTCTCCGCCGCGCACTGCGTCAAAACTACAAAGACTCTACCAAAGTAATCGTGGCACAACGAATAAGCTCCTTGCGCCACGCAGATCTCATTTTGGTGCTCGATGACGGTGCGGTGATTGGCGCGGGAGATCACGATCACCTAATGGAAACCTGCGAGGAATATCGGATGATCGCAAACGCCCAAATGGGCGACAGAGAGGAGGGGGCGTAATGGCTGGAATGCGTGGGAGACTGACCCAAGGGGAAACCAGCGGAGATAAACGCCGCCTGAGCAACAAGCCGGTGGATAAAAAGAAAACCCTCCTTCGCCTGTGGCGGTATTTGGGCAGAAGCCGGTATTTACTGATGGCAGCCATTGTGCTCTCCGTAACCAGCAGCGCTTTGGCGCTTTACGGACCTAAGCTGTCCGGCACAGCGCTGGATGCCATAGATTTGGGCATGGGCAAGGTGGATTTTTCTGTTGTGTTCCGCTGTGCCTTTTGGATGGTGCTTTGTTACTGCCTATCGGCTATTCTTACTTATCTTCTGCGGATTGCAATGGCGCACCTATCCAAAGAGGTATCTACCCATATGCGGCAGGACATCTTTGCCAATATGATGCGCCTTCCTGTGGGCTTTTACGACAAAAATCAGACAGGCGATATTATTAGTGTCATCACCTATGATGTAGATACGGTGAATACCACCATTTCCGCAGATGCGGTGCAAATACTCCAAAGTGTGGTTACGGTAATGGTGTCTTTTATTATGATGCTCACCATTGCGCCTGTTTTGGTGCTGATTTTCTGCGTTACCGTTCCTGTAACATTCCTGTTTTCCAAATGGTATGCGGGCTGGACAAGAAAGCTGTTCCGGGAGCGTTCCCGGAAATTGGGCGCACTCAACGGCTTTGTAGAGGAAATGCTCACCGCTCACAGCACCACCCGCGCTTATGGCCGGGAGGACACGGTGCTGCGGGAATTTGACGAAAAGAATGATGCAGCCATCAAGGCCTACACCACCGCCGAGGCCAACGGCACAATGAACGGGCCTGTGGTCAATTTTATCAGCAATATCTCCCTTTCTTTCGTATGTCTTTTCGGTGCGGTGCTGTTTTATCAGGGAAAGGTTACATTGGGCAATCTCTCCAGCTTTATTCAGTACTCCCGGAAATTCTCCGGGCCGGTCAATGAGCTTGCCAACATTTTTGCAGATCTGCAAAGCGCCCTTGCCGCCGCAGAGCGGGTGTTTGCACTGATTGACGCAGAGCCGGAAGCAGAGGATGCACCGGGTGCGGTGGCCATTGAAGAGGTGTCCGGCGACGTACAATTCCAGCAGGTGGATTTTTCTTACCTACCGGATAAGCCTATTATCAAAAAGCTGAATATTCACGCCGCCCCCGGCTCACTGACGGCCATTGTAGGCCATACCGGTGCCGGAAAAACCACCATTATTAACCTTTTAATGCGGTTTTATGATGTGGACGGCGGTAGTGTGCTTCTGGACGGACGGGACATCCGGGAGATCACCCGGGCGTCCTTGCGGAAAGCGTATACCATGGTGTTGCAGGACACCTGGCTTTTTAACGGTACGGTTTTTGAAAATATCGCTTACGGAAAACCGGATGCCACGATGGAAGAGGTGGTAAAAGCAGCGAAAGCTGCCCACATCCACGGCTATATTTCCCGTCTGCCCCAAGGCTACGATACGGTCCTTACTGACAACGGTGCGTCCATTTCCAAAGGACAAAAACAACTTCTTACCATCGCAAGAGCAATGCTTTTGGATGCCCATATGCTGATTTTGGACGAAGCCACCTCCAATGTAGATACCCGCACCGAACAGCGGATCCAGGATGCTATGCGGCGGCTTATGAAGGGCAAAACCTGCTTTGTGATCGCCCATCGACTTTCCACAATCCGTTCTGCCGATAACATTTTGGTGCTGGACAAGGGTGAGGTGGTGGAGCAGGGCAACCACGAAAGCCTGATGGCGCAAAAGGGGCATTACTATAAGCTGTACAACGCCCAATTCGACTCTGCGGGCTAAAATAATTGACAATTCACAATGGATAATTGACAATTATGGTGTCGGCTGCGCCGACGGATTTTGAATGGGTCATCGTTTTTCCAATGTCATTGCGAGGCCTTTGAGCGAAGCCGAAGATGCCGTGGCAAGCTCCTGGTAAAATTGTCAAAAAACCCCTGTCATTCCGGTAGGAATGACAGGGGTTTATAATTTCTAATTTTTAATTCTGTCCGTGGAGCTTGATTATCCGTTTCTCCCGGATGCCTCGGATGTAGCACCGGTGGCACATAGCGATATAGGCGTCGTTTCCGCCCAGCAAGACCTGATCGCCTTCAGTAACGATATAACCGTCGCAGATACGGGCATTGACGGTGGCCTTTGCGCCGCAATCGCAGATGGTTTTGAGTTCCTCAATATTATCGGCGACCTCCATCAGCCGCAGAGAGCCGGGGAACAGCTTGGTCTGAAAATCCGTCCGAAGACCAAAGCACATGACAGGAATATTGTAGTCGTTGACAATAGCGCGAAGTTGGTCGATTTGGGCTACGGTCATAAATTGGCATTCGTCCAGAATGACCACATCACAGGCTCCTGCCTTGTTGGCGACAAAAAACTGATAAATATCCATATCCGCAGGAATAACCTGCGCTGCCGCCTGCAGACCGATTCGGCTTTTGACTGCATTTTCTCCGTCCCGGGTGTCTGCACCGGGCTTTATCAGCCATACCTGCAGATCGTTTTCCTCGTAATTATACTTGGTGATCAATGCCTGAGCGGTTTTGCTGGAGCCCATTGCGCCGTACTTAAAATAAAGCTTTGCCATATTCCATTCTCCCTTTTCTTTTTCTGCAGTTTTTATACAAAATCCAACCAAATTAGGCAAGCCCAAAAGGAGGATAAGTTGATAATTAAGATTGTTGTTGCGAGCCCCGGAGGGGCGTGGCAATCTCCTGATAGGCACTATTGTAGGGACACCCCTTTGGGGTGCCCGTTAAACAGATGCACCACGAACGGACACCCGAGGACGGGTGTCCCTACACCAATCTTGTATAACACCGGTGGGGACGGGTCTCCCGTCCCGCTAATCATAAAAAATCCCCATCTCGAAAGAGACGGGGATTAAAAACTCTCTTATACCTACAAATTACAGCAGGGTGGAGAAGTGCTTGATGGTGCGGACCATCTGAGAAACATAAGAGTTCTCGTTGTCGTACCAGGAAACAACCTGAACCTGGGTCATACCGCCGGGCAGCTTGTTAACCATAGTCTGGGTAGCGTCAAACAGAGAACCGAAGGTCATACCGATGATGTCGGAGGAGACGATCTCGTCCTCGGTGTAGCCGTAGGACTCGGTGGTAGCAGCCTTCATAGCGGCATTGATCTCGTCCTTGGTAACTTCCTTAGCAACAACAGCGTTCAAAATGGTGGTAGAGCCGGTGGGTGTGGGGATTCTCTGAGCAGCGCCGATCAGCTTGCCGTTGAGCTCAGGGATAACCAGACCGATAGCCTTAGCAGCACCGGTGGAGTTGGGAACGATGTTGATAGCACCGGCACGGGAGCGGCGCAGGTCGCCCTTTCTCTGAGGACCGTCCAGAATCATCTGGTCGCCGGTGTAAGCGTGGATGGTGCACATAATGCCGGACTCAATAGGAGCCAAGTCGTTCAGGGCCTTAGCCATGGGAGCCAAGCAGTTGGTGGTGCAGGAAGCGGCAGAAATGATGTTGTCTTCGCGGGTCAGGGTGTTGTGGTTAACATTGTAAACGATGGTGGGCAGGTCGTTGCCTGCGGGAGCAGAGATAACAACCTTCTTAGCACCGGCAGTGATGTGAGCCTGTGCCTTCTCCTTAGAGGTGTAGAAGCCGGTGCACTCCAGAACAACATCTACATCCAGCTCGCCCCAGGGCAGCTCGGCAGCATTTGCCTTTGCGTAGATGGTGATCTTCTTGCCGTCAACTACGATGTTGTCCTCGCCGGCTTCCACAGTGTGTGCGCCGAAAGGAGCGGCGTAAGCACCCTGCGTGGAGTCGTACTTCAGCAGGTGCGCCAGCATCTTGGGGGAGGTCAGGTCGTTGATGGCGACAACTTCGAAGCCCTCAGCGCCGAACATCTGACGGAAAGCCAGACGGCCGATACGACCGAAACCGTTGATAGCAACTTTAACAGACATAATAAATTCCTCCGTTTTTATAAGTACTGTGTAATCTTTTGTAGCTATATGCAAAATAGCCCAAATCTGTACAGATAAATTATACAACAAGGTTTGTCAATTGTAAAGTACATAATTTGTGAAATAATTCTTTTTTTACGGATTAACCCAAGTAATTTTCAAAAAAGGACAAAATCTCCGCTTTGTTTGCCTGCGCATTGCCCTGATAAAAGCCGGGTTTTCCGCCTCCACGGGCAGATAGATTCGCAGAAAGGGCGGTACCGATTGCCTTCACCTGCGTAGCTTCACCTGCAAGACAAAGGCTGTAGCCTGTGCCGTCCTGCCCGGAAAAGACTGCCGCAACGCCGCCGCAAACTTCGGCAATAGTACTGGATAACTCCCGCACACCGGCGGGCGCTAAGTCCTCTTCAAAACAAACAGCAAGACCTGTATTTCTAAACTTTTCTGCCAGAAGGGAAAAATACTTTTTCTGCGTGGCGACGGTGCGGTATTTTTCCTGACTGAGCACCTCATTCATATGCCGGGCGGCTTCCCCTGTCTCCAAGGGCCTTGCGGAAAAGGCCGCGGATACCTGCCTGTTCTGGTCGTAAATCGCGGACATCAGCTTCAGCGCCCGACTGCCGCAGACCATTTCAATCCGGACACCTTGGTGGAATTTTACACAGGAAAGAAGCTTTACAAGCCCCACTTCTCCTGTATGCTTTGTGTGAATACCGCAACAGGCACACAAGTCGTAATTTTTCACCTCCACAATCCGCACCGGCCAAGGCAACGCTCGCTTTGTGCGGTAAGGGACAGCAGGCAGCTCCTCGGGGGAAGGTACATAGCATTTCACCGGCACATTTTCCCAAATGGCTTTGTTTACCGCCCATTCCAGTTCCGGCAGGTCTTCCGCCGGGATCGGGCCGTCAAAATCCACCTCCAGCACTTCTGCGCCAATGTGAAAACCGGAGTTTGCATAACCGTAGCGATCGTGAATAATGCCGGAGAGAATATGCTCGCCGGTGTGTTGCTGCATCAGGTCAAAACGGCGCTTCCAGTCAATACGGCCTTCTACCAGAAGGCCAACAGGCAGAGCTTTGTCGCACAGATGGAAAATTTCTCCCTCTTTTTCCTGCACATCCAATACCCGGGCACACCCAAGTGCGCCAAGATCGCAGGCTTGGCCACCGCCCTCGGGATAAAAGGCGGTAGCGTCCAATGTAATAAGAAAGCCCTTTTCCGCCTCCCGGCAACCGGTTACCCGGGCGGAAAAGGTCGTCTTATGGCTGTCTTCGTAGAATAATTTTTTCATAGGTCCTCTCCTGAAATTATTTGTGTTATTGTACCATAATAGGAGAGATATTGTCGAGTATTTTTGACCCGAAAAGGGCGGTTTTCGTGGTTTTTCTATGGAAATATTCACTAAAATAAGCTTACATTTCCCAAGGAGGACAGGCTATGCAGTGCCAGAAACTAAAAACCTATATGGAGACCGGCAGGGTGGTGTTTGTCCCTGCGAAAGCGATAATTCCCAACCCCGCCCAACCAAGAAAGCATTTTGAGGAGGGAGCGCTTGCGGAACTGACAGAAAGTATTCGGCGCCACGGTATTTTACAGCCATTGTCAGTTCGCCGTGTGGGCACAAATTATGAGCTGATTGCTGGAGAAAGGCGGCTTCGTGCGGGAATCCGGGCAGGGCTTACGGAGATCCCCTGTATTGTGATGGCAATGGAGGATGAGGAGTCGGGCTGGGTGGCGCTGGTGGAAAATCTGCAGCGGCAAGATCTCCATTTTTTGGAAGAAGCCCGAGGGATTCACCGTTTAATGGAGAGAAGCGGAATGAGCCAGGAGCAAGCGGCCCGGTTTTTGGGGAAAAGCCAGAGCGCAGTTGCCAATAAGCTTCGGATTTTGCGCCACAGCCCGGAGGTACTGGAGCTTTTACAGCAGGCAAATCTGACAGAGCGCCACGCCCGGGCGCTTTTGAAGCTGTCAGATGATAGGGCGAAAATTGCAGTAATTGGGGAAATTTTGCGGCTGAATATGAGTGTAGCCCAGACGGAAAAATACATAGAAAAATGCCTGTCTGGTGAAAAAGAGCCCCAACCTCGGAAAAAATTAGGCGCATTTCTCAATGGCATTACCCGCTACTTACAAAAGATGCAATCTCAGGGTGTCCCTGCCATCACGGAACGGCGAGAAACGGAAAGCCAAATCGTGCTTACTATCACCATACCAAAAGCATAGTGCAGTTGAAAAAGAAACCTTGCCTTCCTCTCTGAGGGAGGTGGCATTTGTGAGGAACGAACAAATGACGGAGGGAGTGTCTTGCGCAAAGGAGGAAACTCCCCCAGTCTTTTGCTACGCAAAAGCCAGCCCCCTCAGGGAGGGGGCTAAGGCAAGACACTGATACCTATAGGTTTTGCATTTGACAAATAAAAAAGACCATCCGAATTGGATGGTCTTTTTTATAGTTTTCATTAGCCCTCTGCGCGCATCTGAGCGAAGCACTCGCTGCAGTATACGGGACGGTCGGACTTGGGCTCGAAAGGAACCTTTGCCTCGCCGCCGCAGCGTGCGCAAGTAGCGGTGAAGAACTCACGGGGACCGCGAGCGTTGTTCTTACGTGCATCCCGGCAGGCCTTGCAGCGCTGGGGCTCGTTCTGGAAGCCACGCTCTGCGTAGAATTCCTGCTCACCTGCGGTGAAAACGAACTCGTTGCCGCACTCTTTGCAAACTAAAGTCTTGTCTTCGTACATTGGATTTTACCTCTCTTCGGTTGATTGTTGCCCAGTGAAAGCCTGCCAAATAGACTGGAAACGCCGGGTTGATTTTTATGACGATAACACGCCACATTCGTGATTATACACAAATTGTTCACAACTGTCAACGATTTTTTAATAAAAGTTGAAAAAATTCCCTTTTTTTGGAAATTACACCTGAAAAGAGGCCTGATCACCGCAGGGAATGTGCAAATGTCCATAAGCGGCGGACGTTACGCACCGACCCCGGGGTGTTCTGGTGAGAAAACCCAGTTGCATAAGGTAGGGTTCATACACATCTTCTAAGGTAATTGCCTCTTCACCGATGGTAGCGGCTAAGGTTTCAAGACCGACGGGTCCGCCGCCGTAATGCTCGATAATGGCTGTCAACATTCGCCGGTCAATGGCATCCAGACCTAAGGCATCCACCTCGAGCCGCTGAAGGGCAAGGTCTGCGGCTTCCCGGGTGATCACACCGTCGCCCATAACCTGTGCAAAATCCCGGACACGGCGCAAAAACCGGTTGGCGATACGGGGTGTGCCCCGACTGCGGGAGGCAATTTCCATTGCGCCCCGAGGATCGATCTCCATTCCCAAAATCGTTGCGCTGCGGGTAACAATCCGGGAAAGCTCCTCCGGCGTGTACAACTCTAAGCGCAGGGAAACGCCGAAACGGTCCCGGAGCGGTGCAGAAAGCTGACCGGCTCGAGTGGTGGCGCCCACCAAAGTGAATTTCGGCAAATCCAGCCGAATGGAATTGGCGCTGGGGCCCTTGCCGACAATAATATCAATGGCAAAATCCTCCATCGCCGGGTAGAGAATTTCCTCCACAGCCCGATTTAAGCGGTGAATTTCGTCAATAAAGAGAATGTCCCCGGGATTTAAGTTGGTAAGAAGTGCCGCCAGATCGCCGGGTTTTTCGATAGCAGGGCCGGAGGTAATGCGGATATTGACACCCATCTCGTTGGCAATCACGCCGGCAAGGGTGGTTTTACCCAGACCCGGAGGGCCGTAAAGCAGGGTGTGGTCCAGCGGCTCATTCCGCCGCCGGGCGGCTTCGATGTAAACGGATAAATTGCCCTTGGCCTTTTCCTGACCGGTATAATCGCTCAGCAGTTTGGGTCGCAGACCTACTTCGCCGGCATCCAATGCCGCATAGCTGGGCGAAACCAACGGTGCAGACAGTTCTTCAGAAAATTCAAGACTCATAATAATCCTCCGATGGAGTATTGTAGGGGACGGGTCTCCCGTCCCGTTACTTTATTTAACGGGTATAATTACGATTTTGCAGGTCGGACAATAATAGGCGTCTGCGCGATAGCCTGTCTAAAAGGACTCCTCGCTGAGCACAACCGCGCCATCTGCAACGCCGGTTTTTCAAATGGAGGGTTTGCTGCTTTCCGGAATCCATTGAACGGGCTGATCGGTGTTTTTGAGATACCCCTTCTGCATCTCTCTTTCACAGGCTGGACATTTCACAGTTGTCCCTCCTCATAAAAGCAATCCTCTTTCCATAAAGCCGGATTGCTGTCAATATATTCCCAAATCTTCAGATAATCCGCATCGCCCCGGATAACATGGTCGTGATAGGAGCGTTGGAAGAACAGTTCTCCTAAATCACGATGACAAAAACGTTTGAATGTGGACACAAAGTGTGGAATAACAGCGTTTGTAGGGGACGGCGCCTTCGACGTCCCGTTAGATGCAGTTGCGTTTACAAACAATATCATATGGATGTGATTAGGCATAATAACATACTTATCCACATACACGCCAGGAATATAATTTCCTGACAGAATGTATTTCTCAACAACTTTTCCCGCTGTAGTAAGTTTCATTTGCGGGGCGTCGAAGGCGCCGCCCCCTACAATATGTCCTAACTGGCATTTCTTTCCTTTAACACAAATGGAAATGAAATATGCGCCGGGGGTGCTGTAGTCGAAATCGGGGAGACGGTTAGGTTTTCGGTTGGGAAAATCCATATTTAGCCCTTTGTCATCATTGCCCGGAGGGCGAAACGGACAAGGTTTTCGGTGGTGTCATTGGGGTCGGCACCCTTGAGGGCCGTTGCAACCTCCGCAGGGGAGTAGCCCAGCTCCTGCAAAGCAGAGCTTGCCAGAGAAAGATTCCCGCCGGATACAGGCGCGGAAACCACTGCACCGGAAAAATCAGGTGCATCAAAACCGCCGCCGATTTTATCCTTCAGCTCCAAAATAATCCGCTGGGCGATCTTTTTGCCAATGCCCTGGGCAGCGGTCAGAAGCTTTTCATCCCCGGTCATTACGGCTAAGGTGAAATTCTGCGGGCCGGCAGAGAGAATCGCCATAGCCGCCTTTGGACCAACACCGTTAACCGTCGTCAGCAGCTCATAGCACCGCTGCTCCTCCCGGGAAATAAAGGCGAAGAGGTCAAAGGCATCCTCCCGGATAGACTCGGTAATAAACAGCTTTGCCGGCTGATTTAATTTCAGCTGTGCCGCTGTATAGGCGGTAACCCGGCAGCCGTAGCCAACACCGCCGCAGTCAATGACGGCCAGCCCCGGCTCTAATACGGTTACCGTTCCCGAAACGTAATATAGCATAAAAACCTCCCAAAATCGATTGTCATTGCGAGGGCATTTATGCCCGTGGCAATCTCCTGGTGTAATGTTTCGATTTTATATTTTTTGTCGGGACGGGAAACCCGTCCCCTACAATATCAATCCCTATTGATTCTTGTCAGCAAACTTGTGCTGGACCTTGCGTGGCAAAGGGCGATGGCAATGGCATCTGCCGCATCATCGGGCTTTGGCATAGCCTCTAATTGCAGCAACCGCCGGGTCATATCCATCACCTGATGCTTGGTGGCATTTCCGTAGCCGACCACAGCCTGTTTTACCTGCGAGGGCTTGTAGGAATAAACGGGAATCCCTGCCTGCCGAATGGCAAGTAAGATCACGCCTCGGCTTTGGGCGACCCCAATGCCGGTGGTAACGTTTTGCCCAAAAAACAGTTCCTCAATGGCAACCGCCTCGGGCTTTGCCATCTCCAAAAGCGCTTGCATATCATTATAGATCATTTCCAGCCGGGCAGAAAAATCCGTATGGGCAGGGGTGGTGATAGCGCCACAGCGTAAAAGCACCTGTTTGCCCCGATCGGCGTCAATCAGACTGAAGCCGGTAATGCCGTAGCCGGGGTCGATCCCCAAAATCCGCATCTGCCCACCCCCTGAAAAGTACTCTCCGATCATTATAGCACATATGTTTTCTTTTTCCTACCACTTTTTTTGCAAACCGGGGATTATTTTGGATTTGTGGGAAATAATACCACCAAAGGCGGTGTGGGAATATGGAATTTTACTGTAAGACCCGGATCGTTTCCGGGCAAGGCGTATTAAAAGAATTAAAAAGCTTAAATATCCGGCGGTTACTGCTGGTTTGCGACCCTTTTTTCGCCCAAAACGGCTGGGGGCAAAAAATGAAGGAATTATCCGGTGCGGAAGCGATGGAGGTTTTCGATGGCATCGCACCGGACCCTTCTGCGGAATTGGCGGCTCAGGGAACGGCAAAAATGAACGCATTCCAGCCCGATACGGTGGTAGCCTTAGGCGGAGGCAGCGCTATGGACTGCGCCAAAGCGATGGTATTTTTTTCCGAATGCCCGGCAAAGCTCATTGCAGTGCCTACCACCTCCGGCTCAGGCTCTGAGGTAACGGATTTTGCCATTCTCACCCATAATGGGGTCAAACATCCCCTGATTGACGAGAAAATTTGTCCCACCGTTGCGATTTTGGATAGCGATCTGCTGTCCACTCTCCCTAAAAAGCTGATTGCCGACAGCGGCTTTGATGTACTCAGCCATGCGGCGGAAGCCTATGTGGCAACGGGTGCTACGCCCTTTACAGATGCCCTGGCAGAGGCGGCATTTGCTTCCGTTTTGCAAAACCTACCTTCTTCCTTCCAGGGAAATACGGAAATCCGGCTGGAAATCCACACTTGTGCAACTATGGCAGGCATTGCTTTTACAAGGGCGGGTCTTGGCCTTTGCCACGCCCTTGCCCACAGCCTGGGGGGAGAATTTCACATTCCCCACGGGCGGCTCAATGCCATTTTGCTCCCTTCGGTCATAGAACACAATCGCTCTGCCCGGGGAAAATACGCCCTTCTTGCCCGTCGGGCGGGGCTGCCCGGCGTGTCGGAAACGGTGGCCGTTCGAAATCTTAAAAATGCCCTTTGCAAATTGCGGCAGGAGCTGCAAATGCCGGAGAGCTTGTCTGCTGCCGGGATTTCCCCGGGCGAGGTTTGGAACAAACGGGAAAAATTGATCACCGCAGCTCTGCAAGACCCCTGCTGCAGCACAAATCCCCAGACGGTAACGGCAGAAACGGTAGCGAAGATTTTGGGGGAGGTTACCGGCCGTGGCTGAAACGCTCCTGTCTGTTGGCTTGGATGTGGGAACGACCACGACCCAAATGATCGTTTCCCGACTTACGGTGGAAAACAAAGCCTCCGGTTTTTCTGTTCCGGAAATGGAGATTGCAGACCGGGAGATCTTATATAAAGGTAAGGTGCATTTTACTCCCCTTTCCGGCGAAAAATTAGTGGATAAAGAGGGAATTCGCGCCCTTGTGGAGCAGGAATATAAAAATGCCGGCATCACCCGGGAGCAGGTGGATACCGGCGCGGTGATTATCACAGGCGAAACCTCCCGAAAGGAAAATGCCAGAACGGTTTTGGATGCCCTGTCGGAATATGCCGGGGAGTTCGTGGTTGCCACTGCCGGACCGGATTTGGAGAGCATTTTGGCGGCTCGGGGCGCAGGGGCGATTGCCTATTCCGAGCAGACCGGCAAAACCGTACTGCATATGGACATCGGCGGCGGTACAAGCAATCTCTGTCTGATCCGGGAGGGGAAAATAATCGCCACCGGGTGCTTAAATATCGGCGGAAGACTGTTAAAACGGGATAAAACCGGAAAAATCACCTACCGCTCTCCGGTGCTTTCCTTTATGGGGGAATTATCCACAGAGGAAGAAATCGCCCATTTGGCAGAGCAAATGGCCCAAGCGCTGGAAATGGCGGCAGGTCTGCGCCCTGCGGGGGAGTTGCTGACCCGGTTTGCCACAGAAGAGGTAACCACCCCGTGGCTGATACCCAAAGAAACATTGGTTATTTCTTTTTCCGGCGGCGTGGCAGATTGCATCGAAACGGACCACCCGCCCCTCATTTTTGGCGATATTGGGCCTGCCCTTGGAAAAGCCATTCGGGAAAGTGCGTTGTGCCGGGGCGAATATATTTTGGGAAAAGAGACCATTCGGGCAACGGTGATAGGCGCAGGGTGCTATAGCACACTGCTCTCCGGCAGCACGGTGTTTTACCGAAATGTGCAGTTTCCCCTTAAAAATCTCCCGGTGGCGGAATTTGCCCCGGGCATATCTTACGAGGAAACGGTGGTCTTGTCCATTGCCGGGGAGGAGAGGTTTTCCTATGACCGGGTGCGGCAGTTGGCATCGCAAATCGTGCAGCAGGTAAAAGGAAACATCTATGTGGCATTGCAGGCAGATGCGGCAAAGGCGCTGGGGCAATCCCTTTGCCTGCTTCTCCCGCCGGAGAGGACAATTTGCTGCATTGACCGGGTAAAGCTGACGCCAGACAGCTTTTTGGATATCGGCGCGCCGGTAGGACCTGCGCTGCCGGTGGTAGTAAAAACCTTAATATTATCGCAGTAAGGCAAGGAAGATAAGGCTAAGAGGTGCAAAATGAAACTGAAAACCACATTGCTGGGAAAAACCTATACATTTGGCAGCATCAAAGAGGTGCTTGCCAAAGCCAATGAAGTAAAAACCGGTGATATTCTTGCCGGTCTTGCGGCAGAAAATGCCCGTGAGCGGGTAGCGGCCAAGGTGGTGCTATCTGCGCTGACATTACAGGATTTACGGGAAAACCCCGCTGTTCCTTACGAAGAGGACGAGGTAACCCGGATTATTCAGGACGACCTGAACCGGCCTCAATATGAGAAAATCAAAAACTGGACAGTTGCGGAGCTGCGGGAATGGCTGCTGTCGGAAAAAACCACCGGCGCGGATATTTCTAAGCTGAGCCGTGGCTTAACTTCCGAAATGGTGGCGGCGGTCTGCAAGCTGATGAGCAACTTAGATCTAATCTATTGCGCAAATAAAATTACCGTTACCGCACACTGCAACACCACCATCGGACTTCCCGGTACGCTGTCCTGCCGCCTGCAGCCAAACCATACCACCGACGACCCGGACGGTATCACCGCTTCCACCTTGGAAGGTCTTACCTTTGGCGCAGGCGATGCGGTTATTGGCTTAAATCCTGTTACCGATTCCCCCGAGCAGGTGGGAAAAGTGCTTCGTCGCTTCAAAGAAATTCAGGAGCATTGGGAAATTCCTACCCAAATCTGTGTTCTTGCCCACGTTACCGCCCAAATGAAAGCCGTTCGGGACGGCGCACCGGCAGATCTCATTTTCCAGTCCATTGCCGGCAGCCAAAAGGGCAACGAGGCCTTCGGCTTTTCTGCGCAGACCTTACAGGAGGCCCGGGATTTACTGCTGAGGGACGGCACAGCGGAAGGACCCAATGTGATGTACTTTGAAACCGGCCAGGGCTCGGAGCTGAGCAGCAATGCCCACCACGATACAGACCAGGTAACGATGGAAGCCCGGTGCTACGGCTTTGCCAAGCATTTTTCGCCGTTCTTGGTCAATACGGTGGTAGGCTTCATCGGCCCTGAGTACCTTTACGATTCCAAGCAGGTTACCCGGGCAGGCCTGGAGGACCATTTTATGGGCAAGCTTACCGGTATTTCTATGGGATGTGATTGCTGTTATACCAATCATATGAAGGCAGACCAAAACGATATTGAAAATTTGGCAACCTTGTTGACCGTTGCCGGGTGTAACTACTTTATGGGCATCCCCCACGGAGACGATATTATGCTCAATTACCAAACAACCGGCTTCCGGGAGACGGCAACCCTTAGAGAACTAACAGGAAAAACAGCAATCCCGCCTTTCCAGAAATGGTTGGAAAAAATGGGCTTTGTGGAAAACGGCAAATTAACAGCCAAAGCCGGCGATGGCTCTTGCCTGCTGTTTTAAGGAGGGCGTATGAACAAAGAAGAACTGCGTGCCCTTGTGGCGGAATTATTAAAGGAAGAACCTGTAGAGCCGATGGTGAAAGGGAGTGATTATAAGCCCACTGACCCCGGCCCGGAGCCAAAGGATACCCATTTTGGGGACGGGGATTTTGTTCCCGATGTGTCGGAGCTGGATTTGCGGAAATTATATCTGACAGAAACTGCCGCCAATAAAGACGGTTTTTCCCGATTAAAATTGCGGACACCGGCAAGATTGGGAAGCGGTCGGGCAGGCCCTCGGTATAAAACATTAACGATGCTTCGCTTCCGTGCAGACCACGCGGCGGCGCAGGATGCGGTGTTTTCGGAGCTACCTGAGGATTTTGGGGAGAAAAATGGTCTTATTTCCGTAAAAACCCGGTGTGAGAACAAGGATATGTACCTGACCCGCCCGGATTTCGGACGCTGCTTTGATGAAGAAAACGCAGCCGTTATCCGTTCTCAGCTGCCCCAAAAGCCAAAGGTGCAGATCGTCATTGGCGACGGTCTGTCCTCAGCGGCGATCCTCCACAATGCGATGGATTGCGCCCGGGCAATTCAGGACGGTTTGAAGATTCAGGGAATTGATACGGGAAAGACCCTCCTCGTCCGCTATTGCCGGGTAGGCGCAGGAGATGCGGTTGGGGATATTACAGGCTGTGAGCTTGTTTGTGTACTGGTAGGCGAGCGACCGGGCTTGGTAACAGATAAAAGTATGTCTGTTTATATCACCTACAAGCCCCATACCGGTGTCAGCGAATCTTCCCGGACGGTGGTGTCCAATATCCACGACGGCGGTACACCTGCCCCCGAAGCCGGCGCTCATGTGGCAGAGCTGATCGGAAAAATTCTGCAAAAGAAGGTTTCCGGTGTGGGATTGCACTTGGAGGGATAGATATGATTCCTGTAAAAGTTTTGGCGGTGCGTTATCTTGCAAATGCCGCCCCTGCGCTGTGCGAAGCCTTAGGCGCACCCAAGGATTGTCCGTCCTTAGGACTTCTTACCACGGACAGCGACGATGCCACCTATATTGCTTTAGATGAAGCCACCAAAGCCGCCGCTGTGCAGGTTTGCTACAGCCGCAGCTTTTATGCAGGTGCTGCCAATGCTTCCACACCCAACGCGGGAGAGGTTA
>SVKZ01000059.1 GCA_015068165.1 Oscillospiraceae bacterium | reverse complement strand
ACTGGCTGAAAGAACCGGCGAAACCGGCCACAGCCGCTTCGTCCCGAAAAATTGCCTGATGGCGATCGGCAAAATCCACAAGCTGCCGGTAAACACACTGTAAAACCGGCTTTGGGGCAGTGGCTCCTTCTGCTGTGCGCGTAATGGTATCCACGCACAGCTTCCAATCGACCAGCAAGTGGGTGGCTACCAGCGCTTCTTTGGAGGGAAAGTAGTTGTAAACCGTTCCGACTCCTACGCCGCAAGCTTTTGCAACAGAGCGAATGGTGACAGCACCATAGCCGGATTCCTCGATCTGTTTTTCGGCTTCGGCAATCAAACGGTCTTTTAAGTTCTCAATGATCTTGGGCATAGGACCTCCTTTTTGCGAACATGTTCATATAAATATAGTATAATCGGTTATCTATGGAATGTCAATGTACAATAGCGATTGCAAAAAACAGTTTTTTCGTATATCATAGTAGCAGAAACAGGAAGGGAGGTATCGCTGTGCCAATCATCACGCTGCCTGAAAACAACAAAAAGCTTTCTGCGGCTGCAGGAACAAATCTGCTGGATGTATTGAAGGAAAACGGAATCTATCCGGATGCCCCCTGCGGAGGAAACGGCACATGCGGCAAGTGCACAATGCTGGTAAACGGTGCGGATGTGCTTGCCTGCAGAACGGTGGTTGACCGGGATATGACGGTGGTGCTTCCTAAATCGGAAATTCGCATTTTACAGGAGCGCTTTTGCGCGGAGCAAAGTATTGACCCGCTTCGGGATGGCTATCTTTTGGCTTTTGATATTGGCACGACCTCTGTGGTTTGCGTCTTGCTGGATGGAAAGACTGGCAGAGAACTGGCCCAAAGCAGTATGCTGAATCCGCAGGTTGCTTATGGCGCCGATGTGATCACCCGGATTCAGCAGGCTGTGCATGGTAAGCTTGCGCAGCTGACGCAGCTGATCAGACACGCAATGACCGATTTGATCCAAATGGTCTGTGACGATGCCGGCATTTCTCCCCAAAAGGTTGATGTGGTTTCCGTTGTGGGAAACCCTGCTATGCAACAATTGTTTTTGGGTATCTGTCCGGATAATTTGTCTGAGGTTCCCTTTGCGCCTGCACTGACAGAGGAAAAGGTTGTTTCGTGCAAAGAGATTCTGCCCATCTGTTCGGCGGCACAGTTGCTGATCGTGCCGGACATTGCGGGCTTTATAGGAGCGGATACCGTAGGCTGCCTGCTGGCTACCAAGCTTTATGAAGATGACGCACTGACATTGCTGGTGGATATCGGCACCAACGGTGAAATGGTCTTAGGCAATCGGGAGGGTATGATCGCCTGCGCTACCGCCGCCGGCCCCGCTCTCGAGGGCGCAAATATCCAATTTGGTATGCGGGCAGCGGAGGGTGCTATTGACCATGTTTGGACGGAAGACGGAAAAATCCTGTGTTCTGTGATCGGAGATGGAAAAGCCAAGGGCATTTGCGGCTCCGGCCTGGTGGATGCGGTTGCTGTAGGCTTAAAACTGGGGCTGATCAATAAACGAGGCAGGATTTTAACCGATGACCATGTTTTCCCACTGACGGAAGGGGTTTACCTGACCCAAGAGGATATACGCCAGGTACAGCTGGCCAAGGGTGCGATCTATGCGGGTATCGCATTGCTTGCCAAACAATTGGGCATAGAAATCGAAGAAATTCAAAAAGTGCGGCTTGCCGGTGCGTTCGGCAGCTTCTTGAATCCGGAAAATGCCTGCCGCATCGGCCTATTGCCGGAAGCGCTTCTGCAAAAGATCGAAGCCGTAGGCAACGCGGCCCTCAGTGGCGCAAAAATGCTGGCGCGGGATCCGGCGTTGCCTCCTTTTACACAGAAGCTGACCGAAAAAACAGAATCTCTGGAGCTGGCAAGTCTGTCATTGTTCCCGAAGACTTTTGCCAAAGCTATGCTTTTCCGGGAAGAAGATGCTTTGTCCCGATGGGTTGAAAAAGCAAAAACGATGGGTTTTGAGGTGGCAGTGCCGCTTGACCCTCAGACACTGATTGCCCGGGAGGATGTCCGCGCTATGTGCGTAGAGGATAAATGCGGTGCATACAACAAAAATTGGACCTGCCCCCCGGCTGTCGGTACCGTCGAGGAATGTCAGCAAAAAATGCGGCAACACAAAAGTGGTATTCTGTTGCAAACAGTAGGACAAATGACCAAAACCGTTGACTCCAAATGTTACCGTGAGACAGAGCAGCGGCACATGAAAAACTTTTATGCCCTCGCAGAAGCAATCCGGAAAGTGCATCCGGATGCGCTGTGTTTGGGTGCCGGGGGCTGCCGGGTGTGCCGGCAGTGCAGCTACCCTGAACCATGCCGTTTTCCGGACAAGGCAGTTTCCAGTATGGAAGGCTATGGCCTGTTTGTGACCCAAGTCTGCCGGGATACTGGTATAGCATATCACCACGGTGACAGAACCATTACCTACACAGCGTGTATTCTGTTTTAAAGGCAATATAAAAAGCAAAAGCACCGATCGGAGGGCTTTTTCCCCGATCGGTGCTTTGGGTTTTGCAAGTTTGGCTCTCCGTTTTCGTTGGTAAACCGTTGGTAAATTTAATTTAGGAAAGCGAATTTCCTTAGAGGCACAAGGGCTTTTAAGAATTCGGGGAAATCCTCCCGTGGCATACAAAAAGCACTTTTATCATACGAAAAATCCTCGTTTATTCTGTCATTGCGAGCCAGTGATCACACTGGCGTGGCAATCTCTCTTAAGATGGGGATTCCCACGGTCGCGTTGCACCCTCGGAATGACAACTTCGTTTTTATTGGGTGTATTATAGCACGAACACGCTGATATTGCAACTTGCCAAAGGCCCCTTGTGCAAAGGGGGCTGGATTTTTGCGGAGCAAAAAGACTGGGGGATTGTCACAATCCCTCCGCCTTGCCTTCGGCAAGAGTTACGCCTCTATTTTAGCTGCTTTTGCAGATAAGGGCGGGTAGCGGTAATTTATGATGGATGCAGAATTTCTTGATTTCTCTCTGCTATTAAGTTATAATTTTAGTAGATGATTTCAAAGGAGGGTTTCCTATGTCTGACTGGCGATTGAATGGGCAAGAAGAATATCTGTCCAATAAAACCTTATATAAGATTACATTCCCAGCATTCTGGGAAACTGCCTACAAAGATAAAAACGCCTTTTTCCAAAAAATCGAACGATATGCCTAAAAACATGTTGAAGCAACAAACCGTGGGCATGAATTTCTTGAAGGAGAAAAAGTTCAACACTTCTGGCATGAGCATTGCGAGTTCTGTTGGGAGAAGGCATTGACCGACAAGGCATGCACATTCTATTGCACCGAAGATATGTACCACTGGATATGCGAAGAATGTTTCAATGACTTTCGAGAGAAGTTTGCGTGGCAGGTGAAATCTGCGGAGGATTTATTCCGCTAATCAATCGGGAGGTTATGCTATGGTTTCGAGAATCATTGGAAAGAAGTTCAATAATGTTGGCCGTTATATGGATATGCTTGGTTTACTCTTAGGAGAAACATATACGATTATTAATTCTAAAGGAAAACAGGTTCAAGCTGCGGAGTACGCTATTCACTTTCAAACACAATGGCGTTTTCGGCAAGATAACACAATTCTTTTGGCATCAAGGGATGTATATGAACCTTACTGCGAAGATGTTCCCGAGGATTGGCAATATGACTTAAAAGGGCGACCCGATGAGCTGAGCAGTGTTTTTGATGTGCAAGCAAAGGCACTCAATGCCAAAATGCAGGATGCTGTGGTAACAGAATGCAGACTTTCTCCTGTGAATGATATGGTTATTGTCTTTTCAAATGGAGTGGTTTTAGAGCAATTTATGCCAGCCACCAGAAAAGATGAAGAGTGGCGACTCATAGACTACAAAAAGGACGAGCATATTGTATGCTACGAAGAAGATGGCCCTTTTCCCATAGAATAATAAAGGCAGCCGCTGGCCAAACGGTCAGCGGCTGTGCGATTTCGTGTCATGTTGGGGGCAAAATGTGGTTATTTTCAAAAGGAGTATGCCAGTAGTACTAATAGGGAAATCACCTTGCAAACCGTGGTATAGTGTTGCATAGCTTGGCATGCCGTTCCTGGGTCAAATCTTGCCATGGCAGACGAATAAAATCTTTACCATAAACCGTCCTCGCTTTCATGGGGGTATTATAGCATACGCGCCGACAGATTTCAACTTGTAGGGGCGGATGCCCACATCCGCCCGCGGGACGATGTAGACATCGTCCCCTACATCCCGTCGGCAAGAGTTACGCCTCTAAAGTAGATGACGAAAAAACGGCTTTTGAGCAGGGTCGCAAACACCGACAAAATGGGCATAAAAACCCGCTACCTGTATCATAGTCGAATTTACAGCTATGGGCGGGCAGCGGTAATTTATGGGGGAATCAGAAAATCTAGCTAATGTTTGTCAAGCCTAAATTTTGCACTGTAGTTCGTAAAAAAAGGCGCAGAAAGTTAACCCACCAGATTGCGGGCTTTAAAAATTCGTGTATAATGAAAGAGATCTACCGGTAGAG
>SVKZ01000021.1 GCA_015068165.1 Oscillospiraceae bacterium | reverse complement strand
GTATACGATAACAGGTAAAGAGGCTGTAAGCCCTTGGTTGCCACTACCGGAGTTGATTACCACCGGCATTTCACAGCCGCTCATACGGGCATCCGACCCAGCCGCCGCCATTGCTTTTGCCCGTGTGTACACATTATCCCCGTAGGCACTTAAAAGCACCTGACCGATATTCGAGCCCCAACGGCCGGAAAGTCCCTCCTTTGCAATTGCGGTGTTACAAGCAATCTGCCTATCCAGTACCTCTTTTACTTCCGCAATGTTCACTGTGTCCGCAAAGGCAACAATATCCGCAACATTCAAAAGGCTACGGTCGGTTTTATATGCGACGGACTGCTCTTCATAGGGGTATTCCCGCAAAACGACATCGTTCTTTTTAAGGCAAATCACATTGGTATGGTAACCGGCAATTTCGCAAAACGCGCTTTCGTCCCCTGCATATGCAAAAACCTGAATATCAAATACATAGGGCTTATTCGACTGCTCCACCAAAATAGGCATTTCACGCAATGCGGTCCCAATTCCCCTGATCTGTTCCTTAGTAACATTGGAAAGCACCTGCAACTGATCGTCCGCATTGCCGGCAACGATACCGGCGGCGGCCGCCGCTGCGATTCCACGCAGCTCTCCCGTATGCGGCACAACTACACTTTTTACATTTTTAATAATATTGGCACTGGCCTTAATTTCTGCCCTTTCCGGCATACAGCCCAATGCTTGTCTTGCCAGTGCCGCAGCATAGGCAATGGCGATCGGTTCCGTGCAGCCCATTGCCGGTACAAGCTCTTCCTGCAGAATTTGAACATACTCATTATAGATCATCTGGTCCATAGTATTTACTTTCTCCTGTTATGTTTGAGCAGCCCCGTGAACATCACGGGGCTGTGGAAATATACTTATTCTTCCGGAGATCGGAATATGATTTCGCCGGTCTTATCGTCTAATGCATCGATAATCACAAGAGATTCTAATTCATAACCCAAATTACGAATACGGTGTCCACCCTCTTGGAAGCCCTTTTCAATCGCTACGCCCAGGCCCTCAACCGTTGCCTCAGCCAGCTCCACAAGAGAGATTAGGCCCTGGAGGGAATATCCGTTTGCCATAAGATCATCAATGATCAAAATATGGTCTTCCGGTTGCAGAAACTTCTTAGAAATAATAACCTTACCCGGCTTTCTCCCATCCATAGGTATTTCTGCCACATAAAGCTCGCCATCCATATTTACAGACTCGTTCTTTTTGGCATATACGAGGGGTACGCCAAAGGCACGGGCCACAGGATAAGCAACTGCGATACCTGAAGTCTCGATTGTAAGGACCTTTGTAACCTTTTTATCAGCAAATCTGTTATAAAACTCACCGGCGATCTGTTCCGTAAGCTCCACATCGATCTTATGATTCAAAAAGTTATCCACTTTAAGTACACCGCCGCTTTTTACCACCGCATCCTTAAGGATTCTTTCTTTCAAAGCCTCCATAAAGCCACCCCCTCTTTTATAGCTCTACTATATCACACTTAATACAAAATGTCATTATTTTCTGCAACTTTTTTAACAAAACATTTTTTCTTTTATATTCCGTTCTTTCGAATCAGCATCAGTGCCGTTATCAGCGTAACGATTTCCGTAACCGGATAGGCAATCCAAACGCCCACGATACCAAACAACCCCGAAAGAATCCACGCAAACAGCACAATTGCAACAACGCCACGAGATATGGATATTACCGAGCAAAGGCGGTCTCTGCCAATGGCGCCAAAGTAACCGCAAAGAATAATATTTGCGGATGCAGGAAGAAAACCAAGCACATATAACCGCAAATTGCTTACCGCAAGGGATGCCATCTGGGCATTGTGTTCACTGTTGAAAATCGCAACGACCTCGCGGGCAAACGCGCAAAGAAGCAGCAACATCGCAGCCGAAATCAGTATTCCCGTTTTTAATGAATAACGGCAAATCGCCTTTCTCGCCTGCGTATCCTCTGCTGCCTGCGCCTCGCTGGCCATTGGCTGGAGACCTTGCGCCACACCGGAAAATATGGCAGTGCCAACCACTGAAATATTGGCAACAATGCCATACGCGGCAACAGCAACATTGCCGGATAGTCCCAAAAGGATTTTGTTAAAAACAAACCCGGATATTCCGCCGGAAATCTCGCTGACAAAGTATCCGATGCCTAATCGGCAGGCGCGGGCAATCTTGCGAACGCTTGGCAACAAAAAGCGAAAGTGAATGGTATTCTTTGCGGAGAAAAAGTGTATAAATGTAACTGCTATACCCACAGCTGGCGCAATGCCTGTTGCCAATGCCGCACCGAACATTCCCAAGCCGCAAGGAAACATCAAAATATAGTCAAATACCACATTAAACAGCGAGCTGATTAAGGTTGCGGCCATGGCCACATTGGGATTGCCGTCATTTCTGACAAAAGCCGTAAATGTACTGTTAAGCAGAAAAAAGGGCGTAAAAATAAGAAATGTTCTGACGTAGATGCGACCTATCTCAATAATAAAATCATCTGCGCCAAAAAAAGCCATCAGGGCTTCCGGTAATAAGATGCCGGAGAAAACAAACGGGATACTGACAATCAGATTAGCCATCACACTGTGGGAAAAATAGGCATCCGCATCGTTCCCAGGAAGGGATTTTTCCAACGAAAACGCCGTCGCCGTACCGTTTCCCAGCATAGCGCCAACAGCAAAAATTAAGCTATACAGCGGCAGCACCAAATTTAGTGCCGTTAGGCCGTTTGCGCCTGCACTGGCAGATATAAAAAAGGTATCCGCAAGGATATAGAGGGATACCCCAACCATCGCAAATACGTTCGGGAATATGTACCCTCGCAGTTTTTTATAATTCATTCTCTACTCCAAAAAACATTAAATATATTTTTTATTATACCAACTTCCCTTCCCATTGTCAACGGACGACCAATTGGGAACACCCATACCGCACAGCAAAATAAAACAGTAGCATTTTTTGTTAAATTATGCTATAGTTACCTTATTCTTACCGAAGAGGTGATCAAAATGAACGAAAATATGACAAAAAACGAACTGATTCGCTCTGTAAAATTCCTGTTTTTCTCTGTTAGCGCAGGTGTCATCCAAATGGGCTCTTTTGCACTACTTAATGAGCTTCTCCATCTTGACTATTGGTTCTCCTACTTAATTTCCCTGATTCTTTCCGTTATCTGGAATTTTACACTTAACCGGAAATTCACGTTCAAATCCGCGGCAAATGTCCCTGTTGCGATGTTGAAGGTTGCGCTATTCTATGTAATCTTCACTCCCCTGTCCACCTGGTGGACTGCCGCCCTCACAGAACTCAGTTACGGCATTATGTGGAACGAATATGTGGTCGTTGTTCTGACGATGGTTATCAATTTTGTTACCGAATACATATATGACCGTTTCTTTGTTTTCGCCAACTCTCTTGATACAGCAAAGTAAGAAAAAGCAGCTGCAAATGCAGCTGCTTTTTATAATTCCCAGGGTTTAATCTGACTGGACTTTTCATACAGGCGCAGGTAGCTTTCGTGTCTGGACTTTTCAATCTCCCCGTTAGCAATCGCCCGCAAAACGGCGCAGCCCGGTTCTGTACGGTGAGAGCAATCGTGGAACTGGCATTTTCCGATAAACGGGCCAAAATCCGGAAAGGCATACTGAAGGTTCTCTTTTAGAATCACATCCATCTGCTCCGTGTCAAAGGAAGCAAAACCGGGAGTATCTGCCACATAGGTATTCTCCCCAATGCAGTAAAGCTCCACGTGCCGGGTGGTATGACGGCCGCGTCCCAGCTTTTCGGAAACTGCGCCGGTGGGTAAGGCTAAACTGGGACACAGGGCATTAAGCACACTGCTCTTTCCTACACCGGTGTTACCGGTAAAGGCAGTCAGCTTACCTTTCAAAATCTCGCGCAGTTGCTCCATTCCCTCTCCTGTTTCGGCGCTTGTGCAGATCACAGGAAAGCCTGCATTTTTATAAATACGAACAAGGTCGATGGCAGGATCTAAGTCGCATTTATTGACGCAGATATAAACCGGTACATCCTGATCACCGGCAATGGCGGCAACCCGGTCAATGAGAAAAGGCTCTGTAACGGGATTTACATTGGCAGCGAAAATTACAAGCCCATCCACATTGGCAACCGCCGGTCTTATAAAGCGGTTTTTCCGTGGCAAGATTTTCTCCACCATACCTTTTTCGCCGGAAACAGAAACTTCCACAATATCTCCCGTAAGGGGCGATTGTGCGCCCTTGCGCAGGCTGCCGCGACCGCGGCAGGTAACTCTGCCATCGGAGGTCATCACATCATAAAAGCCGCTGAGAGACCGCAGGATTCTGCCTGTCTTTCTTGTTTCCATTTACTGTCCGTTTCCTTCCGTATTTGTGTCGGGTTGTGTGGGGTCAGTAGGCGGCTGTGTCGGTGCAGGGGCTGTGGCGACCTGCAGAATAATCAGCTCTGTAACATCTACTTTAGAGCCTTCTTTTTCGGATATGCCAATCACAGTACCTGCATCTGCCGTATCCGTTTCAACATATTCAACCTTAATATTTTCAAATTTATTGGCCTTCAGTAAAGTAATAGCGGCAGCTTCGGTTCTACCTACAATACGATTGGGAATCGTCTCTTTAACAATCGTTTTCGCCTTTGCTACATAAATAATCACAGTCTGTCCTTCTTGTAGAACAGTATCCTTTTCAGGCGTAGTGCGGATGACACGGCCGGGCTTTACGTCTTCAGTAACCTCATATTCTACCTTAATATCCAGCCGGATGCCCATTTGGGAAAGAATGGTATAGGCTTCCGCTTCATACATTCCCACAACGTCCTTCATCTTATAAATAACAGGCTCGGGACCTTTGCTGACGGTAACATAAATCGTTGTACCTTTGATAACCTCACTTCCGGCATCAATATCCTGAGAAATGATCGTGCCTACCTCGTAAAAACCGTCATAGACTTCATCGCCTACTTCGATTTTTATGCCGGGATAGGAAGGCAAGGTATCAAACATTTTACCATTCAAGTCAGGAACAGCTACCATTTTGTCTCCGCTTCCGAAGAGACTTCCACTCAGAAGCAAAACAAGAATGCCAATGGCAATCAAAATAGCAGCTGTGCAGGCGATAATCGCCACACGGGCCACATTTGTGTTCTTTCCGCCTTTGTTATTTGCGTTAGCCTTTCTTCTCCTATCCTCAGGAAGCTTTACCGGTTTATTCTCTGCAGGTTTATTCTTCGGCTGCATTTTTACCACACTTGGTTCTTCAGATTGTGCGTATTTACGTGGAGCGATTTCCAACATAGGATAAGGAAATACCGTTTCCGGGTCATTTTGGAATTGCTCAATTGCCTCAGCAAGTGCCATCGCAGAGTCATAGCGGTTTTCCGGGTCCTTTTCCATAGCCTTCATGATAATTTGCTCAAGACCAATGGGGATTTCCGGGTTGAGGACAGAAGGCATCACTGCTGTACCGTTAATATGCTGCAATGCCACATTGATGGGAGATGTTCCCTCATAGGGCTGCTTGGCTGTTGCCATTTCGTACATAACAACGCCCAGGGAATAGATATCCGAACGGGCATCTACGTGCTCGCCCTTTGCCTGCTCCGGGGAAATATAATGAACCGAGCCCAATGCCTCTTTTCGCAGGGTGTTTCCCTTGGCTATCCCGCGGGCAATGCCAAAGTCAGCTACTTTTACCGTACCATTGCGAAGCACCATAATGTTATGGGGCTTAATATCCCGGTGAACGATGCCACGGCTGTGGGCGTGGTCAAGGGCCTTTGCTATTTGAAGGGCAAAATGCAATGTTTCCTTCCAGTTTAATGCGCCTTTTCGCTCGATATATTGCTTAAGGGTAATGCCCTCAATCAGTTCCATAACGATGTAATCGCCGCCGGAGGTTGTGGAAACATCGTAAACCGACACAATATTGGGATGGCTGAGCATTGCTACAGCCTGTCCTTCTGCATGGAAACGGCTGCGAAAATCCTCATCTTCCAAAAAATCATCTTTAAGAATTTTGATTGCCACCATACGGTTAAGCCGATGGCATTGCGCTTTATAAACTACGGCCATACCGCCAACGCCGATCACTTCCAGGATCTCGTAGCGGTCGTCCAGGAGACGGCCGATATATTTATCCATAAATCTATCTCCTTATGCCTCAAAAAGCGACCAATGCACAAGTAACATTATCCGGTGCGCCACGATGCTTTGCAATATTAATCAGACGCTGGCAGCAGGTGTCGGGTGTACCGCCGTGAAGCACTTCAAATAAAATCTCCTGGTCATTGACCACATTGGTAAGACCGTCGCTGCAAAGAAGCAAATGCTCCCCCTTAACAATGGGCAGGCAGAATCCGTCGCAGGTAACTGTATCCTCTGTACCGATGGCGCGGGTTATGTAATTCTTTCCGGGGTAGGTCTTAGCCTCTTCCACGGTCAGTTCACCGCGCTCAATCATCATCTGCACAACAGAGTGATCCGTTGTAATCTGGCGGATTCCTTCATTGCTTACCATATATGCCCGGCTATCCCCCACATTAACTAAATTGATGGTTTTGCCCTGAACAACGGCAGCAACCAAGGTCGTTCCCATACCGACATATTCATCGGAGACCTGGGATTGACGGTAAACCGTAAGATTGGCAAGGCTTGCCGCCTCAAACATCAGCTGTTCCACGGATCCAACCTTTTTTCTGATTTTCCATGTCCGTTTCATCTCCTGGACAAAGGTATCGGCTGCCAAAGAGCTGGCTACATTTCCGGACTTTGCACCGCCCATACCGTCGCAAACTACACACAGCAAGGCGCTTCTGCCAAGCTGCTCGATATGGAGCGCGTCCTCATTTTTCTGACGAACACAGCCAAGATCCGTTAATCCCCAATAATGCATAATTTATGGCTCCCTTCAGGATTTCTCTTGCTTTTCTTTATTATATTTCCGACGAAGCTGACCGCAGGATGCGTCAATATCGCCTCCCAAGGTGCGCCGGATTGTTGCGGGAATACCGCCGTCTTCCAATATTTTCTGGAAATTCATAACCGTGCTTCGGCTACTGGGCTTCAGCGGGCTCTCTTCCACCCGGTTGAGTGGAATCAGATTCATATGCGCCGGTAAGCCTTTCAGCTTTTTCAGCAGAAGCCGGGCGCATTCCTCTGTGTCATTTACCCCGTCAATCATCGCATATTCAAAGGAAATGCGGCGATTGGTAGCAGCATAATACCGTCTGCAGGCATCCAAAAGCACATCGGTGGGATAGGCCCTATTGACGGGCATAATCCGATTGCGAATCTCGTCCGATGGCGCGTGAAGGGAAACAGACAACGTAATCTGCAGCTTTTCCTTTGCCAGTTCATCAATTTTCGGCACAAGACCGCAGGTAGAAAGGCTAATATGTCGCATAGAGATATTCATACCATCGGGACTATTCACCAAATCCAGGAAACGAAGTACATTTGGCAGATTATCCAAAGGCTCCCCAATTCCCATCAGCACAATATGAGAAATGGGCAATCCCGATTCCACCTGCGTAAAAAGCACCTCGTCCAGCATTTCAAAAGGCTCCAATCTGCGCACAAGACCGCCTAAAGTAGATGCGCAGAACACGCACCCCATCAGGCATCCTACCTCTGTGGAAATACAGACCGTATTGCCATAGTGATAGCGCATCAGAACCGTTTCGATGCAGTTACCGTCGGACAGCTGCCACAAGTACTTGATGGTGCCATCCTTTTGCGACTCCTGCTTGCGAACAACCTTCGGTATAAAAAGCGGGTATTTCTCTGCCAACTCTGCACGAAGGTCTTTGGGAATATTGCGCATTTCCTCATAAGAACGCACACCCTTGTGCAGCCAGGTATATACCTGTTTCGCACGAAAAGCCGGCTGTTCCATTTCCTTTAGAGCAACTGTCAGCTCCGAAAGTGTCATAGATTTTATATTCATTCTTTTCTCCGCATACGGCAAATAAAAAAGCCGTCTGTATCATATGTGCCGGGAATCAGTGTCAGCATACCTTCACGGGTTTGTGGAATACTTTCCGGCAAAGGCAGCTTTATAAGCTGAAATTCGGGGTACGCCTGTAAAAACGCCTCAACAACCCCTTCATTTTCTCGATAAGCCAAGGTACAGGTAGAATAAAGCAGTGTTCCACCGGGCTTTACATACCGCGCCTGATTTTCAAGAATTTGCGCCTGCAACGCAGGTAATTCAGCCATAGTCGTTGGTAGTTTATAGCGAATGTCCGGCTTTTTCCGGATAATTCCATAACCGGAACAGGGCACGTCCGCAATTACCACATCCATCTTATCCTGCCACTGAGGCACAAATTCCGTCGCATCACGGCATTGGGGATGGATATTAGAAAATCCAAGGCGTTCTGCGCCCTTTTGCAGCAGCTCTACCTTGTGGGGATGAATATCGCAAGAACAGATCTCCCCAGCGCCACAAATAGCGGCCGCAAAACTCTTGCCGCCAGGGGCCGCACAGCAGTCCAGCACTTTATCCCCTTCCCGAATTTCAGCGCACTGAACACTCAGCCAGGCGGCAGCATCCTGTACATAAAACAATCCGTCCTGAAATGAAGGAAGCTGCTCAATATTGCCGGTATTCTCCAATACCAGACATTGTGGAAATACAGAATGGGTTCTTACATCCACGCCCTCCTGGGCAAGGCGCTCCATAAGAGCTTCCCGAGAAGTCTTTTTTAGATTGACCTGCACTGTCAGCGGGGGAATTTCATTGTTGGCCTCCAGCATAGCTGGCAAATGTTCCTTACCCACATAGGGCTTCAAAAAGTCAATCAGCTCCTGCGGATGGCTGTATTTTTCCGCATAGCCCTCAGGGGTTTTCAGCTGCCCTGCTGTTCGTACCGCATTTCGCAGCACCCCATTGACAAGGCCGGCTCCCTTAGGGAATTTACAATACTTTTTGGCAAGCTGTACGGATTCATTTACTGCAGCAGAATCCGGGATCCTGTCCATTTTATAGATCTGATACAGTCCAAGATGCAGGATATCCCGCAAAACAGGGTGCAGGTCCTTAAGTCGGCCTGTAAGCAGCTGCGCAAGATAGAAGTCCAAAAGCGCCCGGTTTTGCAAAACACCATAGCAAAGTCTGGTAGCTAAAGCCGCATCTTTGGGACTTAACCTATCCCGCTGAATATAGTTTTTGAGAATTCCGTTGGACCAGGCAGCCTCTTTCCGGACAGCAATCAGCACATTCAGCGCCGTTTCTCTTGCTGCCATATTTAGGCCTCCAAGGGGTGTCCCCGGAAATAATCCGGCGCATTCATACGCTTGCCACCCTCTGCCTGCAAGGAACGGATTTCCACCGCGCCACTGCCGCAGGCAATCACAAGACCGGTTTTCGTCAGTCCTAAAATCTCACCCGGCTTGCCGGAGCCGTCAACGATCACCGTTTGGTGTACCTTAAACCTCTTCCCCTGCAATTCCATCGTTGCTACCGGCCAAGGGTGCAAACCCCTCACTTGATTATGGACCTGCTGAGCAGTTTTGGTAAAATCAATGGGGCACATAGACTTGTCCAGCATAGGGGCAAAGGTTACATCTGCTTCATTTTGGGGCACAGCAACCGCTTCACCGCACATAACCTTTTTCAGTACGTCGCTGAGAAGCTTCGCACCCAATACAGCAAGACGGTCCAGCAGCTCGCCTGCAGTTTCGTTTTCGCCAATGGCAGTCTGGGCAACATCAATAATATCACCTGCATCCATCTTTTGTGCCATATACTGAGCACTGACACCGGTTTTCTCACATCCGTCCAGCACTGCCCACTGATAGGGCGCAGAACCACGGTATGCCGGCAGAATACTTGCGTGGATATTGATACAGCCAAGGTGTGGAATATCCAACACCTTTTGGGGCAAAATCCGGCCGTAGGCAACAACAGCGATCACATCCGGATTTAACGCCTTCAGGGTTTCCACCGTCTCCTCTTCCCGGAAATTCTCCGGTTGAAAAACGGGGATTTCATTTGCAATTGCAACTTCTTTTACAGGAGAAAAGGATAGTTTCATTCCGCGGTTTTTGGGTCTGTCCGGCTGGGTATATACGCCGGCCACTTCAAAGCCATCCGCAATTATTCTTTTCAGACAGGTGGCCGCAATATCCGGTGTTCCCATAAATACAACACGCATTTTCTATCCTCCTTATTCCTCGTCTTCTAAAAGTTCTTCCTCCGTCAGAAAACGCTCCATAACTTCCGTATAAATAACGCCGTCCAAATGGTCCAGCTCGTGGCAGAAACACCGGGCAATCAGTTCCTCACCCTCAGCCTCAAACCAGTTGCCGTTGCGATCCTGTGCCTTTACCTTTGCAAAGTAAGGACGCTTAACAAGGCCGTACTTACCAGGAACGCTCAGGCATCCCTCTGGGCCTACTTGTTCCCCATCTGTCTCAATAAGCGTAGGATTGATCAGTTCCAAAATTTCCTCGCCGGTATCGACCAGCACCACTCTGCGCAAGATTCCAACCTGAGGAGCCGCCAGACCTACACCACCGGATGCAATAAGGGTTTCCCGCATATCCGCCAAAAGCTTCCAAAGCCGTTCGTCAAAGTTTACCATCGGCTTGCACACCTTATGCAGTGCGCTCTCTTCCGTTGTCAGAATTTTTCTAAGTCCCATTTTATCCTCAATTTCTATTCGTATCCGTTTACATCTACAAATGCCGTAACGCCCCGGTTTTCCCGATCCATAGAAAACTGACGGAGCATATGGGCTACAAGCTGGCGAAGCAGCGGTGTAAATTTGCATTTAAGTGTAAGTCGATAACGATAACTGTAATTTATCTTTGGCACAGCGCAGGCCGCCGGTCCAAGTATTGTACATTGTTCTTCTTTATAGACAGGGTCATTCATACAAGCAAGCATACTGCTGCCAAATTTCGTAGCACCGCGAAGCACCTGCCATTCATCCTTACCGGTAAATGTAACCACAATAAGATCGCCAAAAGGCGGATGGAGTAAAAGCTTCCGCAAAGCGATCTCCATTTCGTAAAAACCGTCATAATCCTGCCGGGATGCAAGGGTGATTACCTTATGCTCCGGTGTCATTGTCTGCACAATCGCCCGCCCGGCTGTATCACCCCTGCCGGCACGGCCAACCACTTGCGTGAGCATATTAAATGTGGTTTCCGCGGCGCGGTAACTGCCATTATATAATCCCATATCCCCATCTAAGACACCTACCAGGGCCACATCCGGGAGATTCAGTCCCTTGGCAACCATCTGCGTGCCCAAAAGGACGGGAATTTTTTCAGACTGAAATTTTTCCAGTATTTTATCGTGAGAATTCAGAGCGGTAATCGTATCCGAATCCATGCGGGCTATCTTACCATCCCCAAAAAGCTGTGTGATTTCCTGCTCCACCTTTTGGGTGCCGGTACCAACCGAACGCAGTGCGCCGCCGCAAGAACAACGCTGGGGTGCATCCGTAGAATAGCCGCAATAGTGGCACATCATACGGTTGTTGGCGCTATGATAAGTCAAGCGCTCATCACACCGGGGGCACTCCGGTACCTGTCTGCAATCCATACAGATAAGCGCGCGGCTATTTCCCCGGCGGTTTAAGAACAGGATGGCCTGTTTCCCGTTCTCCATATTCTCTCCCATAGCATCCTGCAGAGAGTAACTAAGGGAGCTGTCATTTCCCTGTTCCAGCTCTCCTCGCATATCCACAATTTCTACCAAGGGGAGATTGCGGCCATTATAGCGCTTTCTTAGCTGATAGAGCCTGTAAATACCGCTTTTGGCATAATACATTGTCTCCACCGACGGTGTTGCAGAGCCAAAAAGCACCAATGCATTATTTTTCGCTCCACGCCATAGTGCTACTTCTTTTGCGCTATATCTCGGAGCATTTTCCGATTTATAGGAATGCTCCTGCTCTTCATCCAAGATAATAAGTCCCAAATTGGGGCAAGGAGCAAATACAGCAGAACGGGTGCCGATAATGACACCTGCTTCTCCCGTACGCACCCGATTCCATTGATCATACCGCTCTCCAGCCGACAGGCTGCTATGGAGTACCGCCACCTTATCGTCAAAATAAGCCGCCATAAGCGACAGCAGTTGGGCTGTCAGCGCGATTTCCGGAACAAGCAGTAATGCCTGTTTACCGGTTTCCAATGCTTTTTCGATCAATTTGATATAAACCGAGGTCTTGCCAGACCCGGTTACACCGTAAAGAAGGGCAACGCCCGGTTTTTCATCCGACATTTGCTGAGAAAGCCCAACATACGCGGCATATTGTTCATTATTCAGAACCAAAGGAGCGTCTAAAATTGCTTTCGGAATCTCCCGGCAACGCATAACCTTCCGTTCGGAGAGGGTTATATAGCCCAACTGAGCAAGCCGATTTACCGTTGCGGTTTTCGCGCCGGTAAAATAACACAGTTCTTTCACCGATGCAGTACCCAAAGTACAAAGCAGTTCCAGTACATTTTTCTGCATCAGCGCAGACTTTGGGCGCGAGGCTGCATAATCCATTGCTTCCTCAGCCGATGTAGCAAGGGTTGCAACTCGCTCGGTTTTTTCATTCGTCTTATGAAGATAGTCTGTCCCTAAGGTGATCCACTTGTTGCGCAGAAGATAGGCGATCGCCTTTTCAAAAGCTTCCTCATCCGGCAAGGCCTTTCTTAGCGCCACGCCATCCGCACTGCCGCCAAGCTCTGCAAGGTGGGTAAGAAGCTTTTGTCCGTCCGCCTGGCGGATTTTTTTCTCCTGCCAGGAACGATCATCGCTTAATGCATAGGTATCCTTTGTTTCATACCACAGACCGGCAGGCAGAATTGCACGGATCGCATCATAAAACGTGCAGAAATACTTTTGGCGGAGCATAGCCGCCATACGAAGCATTTCTTCATTCACTACAGACTCTCTATCCAGCAATTCCAAAACCGGCTTAAGCCCGCTCTGAGTGCCATTCTCCACAGACAGAACCACGCCCTCTGTGCGGTGATTGCCTTTTCCGAAAGGAACAACCACCCGCATTCCGGGAGCAAGACACATATCCTGGGGAACATAGTAAGAATAGGGCTTATCAATGGCGAAATTCGCCGCAGAAACGGCAATCTTTGCTATCATAATCCCCTCTCCTTACCTGTTTATCTTATTTATATTCGTCCTTCAGTTCTGCAGTCAGTTTACCCTCTGCTACTTCATAAATCGCCATTGTTACAGGCTTCTCAGGCAGTTCTTCCTGCCGCTCATCTGCATCTGAGGCAATCTGTCTTGCACGATGGGCAACCACATTTACCAAAAGATAACGACTTTCCACATTTTTGAGTAGATCTGCTACGGGGGGATAAAGCATAATAAGTTCCTCCAATTACTTGTCCACCGCATTTGCGATGATTTCTAAAATTTCATTTGCACAGGCATCCACCTGATCATTGATAACGATATGATGATAACGGGCGCTTTGGCTGATCTCCCAGTCCGCCCGTTGGAGCCGTATCTTTATCTGCTCCGGAGATGTATCGCCCCGGGAGCAAAGGCGGCGGGACAGCTCCTCCATCGAAGGCGGCATAATGAAGATGAGGACCACATCCTCCCGCTTCCCCATTACCTGAAAGGCTCCATTGGGCTCTATATCCAAAATCACATTACCAAGCTTCAATCTCTCTTCCAATTGTGCCTTGGGCGTGCCGTAGTAATTAGCCGCGTGCGCGCTGTATTCCACAAAGGCATCCTCTGCTATCATTTGCGCAAAGGTTTCCTTGGAAACATAATAATAATGTACACCGTCCTCTTCACCCGGACGGGGGTCTCTCGTTGTTGCAGAGACAGAAAACTGCAGGTCATTCCGTTGAGCCATAACCTTTTTCAGCACGGTACTCTTGCCTACACCGGAAGCACCGGAGATTACAAACAGTTTACCCATTACGCATCCTCCTGTTCATTTCTTTCTGCAAGGCGGGCACTCAGTGCGTCTGGGGTAACCGCGGACAGAATAATATGGTCCGTGTCCATAATGATAACGGACTTTGTTTTTCTTCCATAGGAAGCGTCGATCAGCATCGCCCGTTCCTTTGCTTCCTGAATTACACGCTTTATAGGCGCGGAGTCCGGATCTAAAACAGCAAGTACTCTCCCTGCCGCAACCATACTGCCAAAACCAATATTGATCAGCTTCATATAAACCTCTTACTCAATATTCTGGGTCTGTTCCCGTATTTTCTCCAGCTCAGCTTTTATGTCCACAACAATGCGCGCCAATGTAACATCGGTGCACTTAGAACCAATGGTGTTTGCCTCTCGGTTCATTTCCTGGAGCAGGAAATCCAGCTTCCGTCCCATTGCACCGCCGGCATCCAGCATCGTAGTCATCTGCTGTAAATGGCTACGGAGACGGACGGTCTCCTCATCCACAGCCACCTTGTCCGCAAAAATAGCAGCTTCTGTTAAAATGCGGCTCTGATCGATGTTGGTACTTGCCAACACCTCACGGAGCTTAGCTTCAAGACGCGCCCGATAATCCACAACGGTTTGGGCATTGCCGGCTTCCACCTGCGCAACAAATCCCAAAATTGTATTTCCACGGCTGCGCAAATCCCGATCCAGCGCTTCACCTTCCGTAGTACGCATTGCATCATAGCTTTCCAGAGCGCAGCTAAGAACTGCCAACAGGTCGCTTTGCAGTTGTTCCTCGTCTGCCTTGGCTTTTTCCATAATAAAGACCTCAGGCAATCGAGACAATGCGGAAACAGAAATGTCATCCTTAACCCCATAGGTATCTACCATCTGGCGCATAGCATTCAAATAGCCTTCCACAACAGGTGTGTTAAGGGTCAGTTTGGTATCCTCTGCCGATTCACTGCGGACGGAGATGTGAACTTCCACTTTACCTCTTGAAACATACTGCTTAACAGTCTGCTTCACTGCCTCCTCCGCAAAGGAAAGCATTCTGGGAAGTCTGACAGAACAATCCAGATAACGGTTATTGACCGAGGAGATCTCCACGGTAAACTCCCGATCATTAACAGTCTCTACTGCACGGCCATAGCCGGTCATACTTTTAATCAAGTTCTTTCCTCCTTATTCTGCGCGCCGCATATCCGCAATCAGTGTATAGGTTCCGACTGCGCCAACATTGGACTGATCGCCAGCGTCTACGACAACCTTTGCAGGCATGGATGAAGTACCCTCCCGGGTGGCACCAAAATCAACCAGAACAGTAATTTTGCTTGCATCAACATTGGAGATTTCTTCCTTTGTTCCACGAATCTTGACCTGCAATTTCTTATCCACAAAAGTAGCGATCATCCCCTCGGGCACATTAACCGCTTTTATATTTGTAACCCAAAGAGACTTTATTTCTAATCCGGTAAAGGTAACAGAAATAATAACCTCCTGATCGTTTGTCTCATTTTGAACACCGGCAGGCAATTCCACCGGGAGCACAACATTGCCATTCTCCATTTTCTTGGCAAGAACAATTTCTCCTAAGTGAATGGAAGAGATGTCCTTCAGTATATTCTTGTGTCCGGAAATTTGGATTGTCTCCGTGCTTGCCTGAATGCTTGTATTCGACGGTGTCGCGCCGCCCCCATAAATCACATTAAAAGTAACAGGTACTTCTTTCAGTTGGCGTATCTGCAGACTTGCGTGAATGAAAGACACATCGGACCGAATGCTATCACTGGCAACGGTATTTCCGGATGCATCTACAAGGGAATAATGATAGTATTTCGATATTGTTTCTGTACAATTTGTAAGATCTACAATTATTTTTGCAGCTACAACAGTCTCTACAATGGATTGGGGTCCGGAAATATAGACTGTCTTTGCACTTAGTTGAATATTCGCTTCATCCGTCAGATACCCCTGTGGAACTGCTCCTCTGTATTCCACTTCAACATTCACTTTCTTGCTTGCTTTTCTCTCTACGGTAACACGGATTGTATCCGGTGAGCGGCTTTGCACCTCAATCGCGCTGTCCGGAACCGTTCCGGGAAATACCTGCGTGTAAGAAATATTATGCTCACCGGGTTCATAAATTTGGGAAACATCCGCATATACGTGAATATTTCCACTGTTAAGCTGCATAAGATCTATCCGGTTTCCGGAAAGCTGAAGATCAATCTTAGGATGACTGATACTTGTAATTACCAAGCCTCGCTCCTCAAGGAGCGCAGCACTTTGAATTTCCACCGGAATATCGCGGAAAATTTCACTGGATTCCGGGCTAACTACATTCGTAACATACAGCCAAATTCCCACAGACATCAGAAGGGATAAACAGATAGACAATAACTTGCTTTTCATTTTTTTCCATCCTCCTTACCCTTCTTCTGAAGCTTCTGACGCAGTTTTACAACAATACCTTCATCCTCTTTGGTTTCGCTTTTGCATAACTCGTGGCGCAACAGCTTTTCCAAGGTTTGTGGAGCAAGATACCGCTTCAGAATGCCACCCACAGCAACAGATATTGCGCCGGTTTCCTCAGAAACAATCACCACAACCGCATCCGTAATCTCGCTAAGACCCACACCTGCTCTATGCCGGGTACCAAGATCCGCACTCAAGCGGGAGCTATTGGAAAGAGGCAGCACGCAAGCAGCGGCAGCAATACGCCCATCCTTGACAATGATTGCGCCGTCGTGCAGGGCGGCCTTGGGGAAAAACAGATTGCGGATCATCGGATCAGAAAGCTTACCGTCGATGACAGTTCCGGTCTTAAAATACTCATCCAAGTGGCTATCCCGCTCAAAAACAATCAGCGCCCCCACCCGCTCTCGGCTCATATGTTCACAGGCGGAGACCGTTTGCGAAATCACAGAGAACATCTCTTGCTCCTGTTTTTCCGCACCTAAAAAGCGTTTTAGCCGAACACTTCCCAAGTGGGCGAGCATCCGCCGTATCTCAGGCTGAAACAAAACAACCACGGCAATAAGGCCAACTGCCAACAACTGTGTCAAAATGAAATTCAAAGCGTGCATTTCCAGAATGTCGGTGATCCAGGTTACGACCATAATACCAAGAATAACACCGACGATCCGCAAAGAACCGCTGGAACGCAAAAGGGGCAAAAATATATATAGCAAGTACGCAACAGCAATAATATCCAAATAATCTGTCCACTGCATCCTTGAAAACTGCTGTATGATCATCTCTACCACGTTCATACTGTCCACCCCTCATTCGTCCAATCTATCGCGCATTTCTATAAATGCGTACAACAATCCTATTATCCTATTTATTATAGCGGAAGCACCGAATAATAGCAAGAGGAAAAGATACTTTTTATAGCCATTGCGCCACATTTTTAAGAATATTTTTTACGGTATTGACCTGCTCTCCGGACGCTTCCTGACCAAAGCTCAACCGTACTGTTCCGGTGGAAAGTGTGCCGGCACTTTCGTGGGCAAGGGGTGCGCAATGCAGACCCGAACGAACCGCAATATTGTGCTTTGCCAAAATTTTTGCCGCCTCCTCGCAATCGCACCGGGAAACAAAGGAAACTGTACCGATCTGCTCCTGACCCATAAAGACCTGAAGTCCCATTTCTTCCAGAACTTTTCCGCATAATCTTGCAGCCTTCTGCTCCCGAACGCATATATTATTTATTCCCTCTCTTAGAAGGTATTGCATCCCAGCAGAAAGACCTGCGATCCCAGGGACATTCAATGTCCCGGCTTCTCCGCGATCAGGCAAAAAATCCGGCATTTCCTGCAGTGCAGACAAACTACCTGTTCCTCCGCACAGCAAAGGATCCGGCAATTTCCCGCACAGCAGCATCCCTGTTCCCTGCGGTCCGAGAAGTCCTTTATGCCCGGGCATTGCGATAAACTCTGCTCCCAACTCTCGCAGTGAAATCGGTAAAATTCCTGCAGACTGCGCCGCATCGATAATGAATGGAACTCCATATTTTTTACAGATTTTCCCAATTTCTTTTACCGGTAATATATATCCAAAAACATTGGAACAATGGGTAAAAACTGCGGCATCTGTACCGTTTTTTACTGCATTTTCGAAGGATCTTACCATATCTTCGGGATCAAATAAATGTCTTCCGGCAACAGTTATTTTTGCGTTTATTGCGTATAATGGGCGCGTTACTGCATTATGCTCAAAGCCGGAAATCACAACACGGCTTCCCGGTTTTATCAATGTGCGTATGGCTATATTTAAGCCTTCCGTGCAGTTTTTCGTAAAAATAATTTGTTCCGGAGGACAATCAAACAACTCCCCTGCCACACATCTGCAATCATATACCACCCGAGCCGCTCGGTCCGCGGCGGCATAGCCACCGCGGCCCGGATTGGCACAGGTCCGCAAAGCTCGGACCATTGCCCTTTCTACACTTGCCGGCTTATAATAGGATGTCGCGCCATTATCCAAATAAATCATTGCGCCATTTCCTCCATTTTTCCATTTTCACGGCGCAGATATACACGTTTATAAGGGATATTATTCCTCTTAAGAAGCCTCACACATTCCTCAATATCTTCACAATTCACCCGCAAGCCATTTCCGCATCCCTGCTCCTCCATCCACCTTGGCGTGCGCTGCAGGGTACAGCTTATGCCATTTCGGCGCAGTAATGTCTCTGCTTTCTGTGCCATCGTCAATGAACGCAGTGTAATAAAACAATAATTCATAGCAAAACCCTCCCGAGCATTCTATGCCCAGGAGGGTTTTAAGGTTATGCAATTTCGTTTAATAGGCAGACGCAATGACAGGCCATTCCCGAACCATCTCCGGTAAAGCCCATTTTCTCTTCTGTCGTTGCCTTGATATTGATTTGGTTTGGGGAAATTTGCAAATCGGATGCAATATTATCTACCATTGTTGGTATATAATCCTTTAGTTTTGGACGCTGGGCAATCATTGTAACATCAATATTGCCTACAGAATAACCGGCTGATGATATTTTTTCGCCCACCTCGCGCAAAAGCATTCTGGAATCTGTGTCTTTATAGGCAGGATCGGTGTCTGGAAAATGATAACCGATATCCCGAAGTGCAGCTGCACCCAATAGCGCATCCATTACTGCGTGAATGAGAACATCCGCATCAGAATATCCTTGCAGGCCTAAAGGATATTCAATCTTCACGCCCCCAAGGATCAAATTTCGTCCGCTTACCAAACGGTGTACATCATACCCGTGTCCTATTCTCATTTTTGATCCTCCAACAGCATTTCTGCCAGCTTCAAATCCGTAGGCGTGGTGATTTTAATATTTTGTTCGTCGCCTTCGACCATACGGATACGCAATCCCAACCGTTCCACAGCAGAACAGTCATCGGTAATCTCCGCCCCGTCCTTTACAGCCTTTCTAAGCGCACCGCGGAGAATGTCTGTATCAAACACCTGGGGTGTCTGTACCGCTTGCAGGCTCTTCCTCTCCGGGGTAGACGCGATCAATCCACCTGCAACACATTTAATGGTATCTTTCACAGGGACACCTGGTGCCGCCGCGCCATAGCTATGGGCTGCACGCACCGTCCTGTCAATCACCGCAAAGGACACCAAAGGTCTTGCTCCGTCCTGTACGGCAACCAGACGGGCTTTTGCGGACAATGCGCTTAAACCGTTCTGCACAGACGCAACACGGTTATCTCCGCCTACAACGACGGCACGCACCTTAGAAAATCCGTGGCACAGCTCAGAAACCTGCATAAGAAGATCACTTCTTGTTACTACAACGATTTCTTTAATGGCATCACAATCCTGAAAAGCCCGTACGGTATGCACAATTACAGGCTCGCCCCGAAGCAAAGCCGTGGTTTTGTCGATACCGCACATTCTTGTGGCATTGCCTGCGGCAACGATCACTGCGCCGCAGTAATCCAGGGGCAGATAGCGTCGGATCATTCTTGTAAATCGGGCAATTCCCATATTAAAGCTCCTTAATGATCTTTTTGAAGAAAGCGCCCCGTACTGCAAAGTTTTTAAACTGATCAAAGGCCGCTGATGCGGGACTCATCAGCACCACGTCGCCGGGTACAGCAGCAGCCGCCGCCGCCCGGACAGCCGCTTCAAAATTGCCGCAATCCACAATTTCAGGCTTTTCCCCGTCGCAGGCTTCCACCGCCGCCCGGATGAGCGGACCGGTCGCACCGCCGAGGAATAGCTTCTTAACATGCTTGCAGATCTCTGGTCCAAGAACGCCATAGGGGATCTTTTTATCATAGCCGCCTGCAATGAGGATGACCTTTTCCGGAAAGCTCCGTAGGCCGGCAATAGTACGGCTTGGAGAAGAAGCGATGGAGTCATTATAGAAGCGAACCCCATCCTTCACCCGGACAAGCTCAATGCGGTGCTCAACGCCGCCAAAGGTCTTTGCCACCCGACGGATCACATCATCCTCCACAAGTCCCTCCACGGCCATAATAGCCGCCATATAATTCTCAATGTTATGCACACCGGGAATGAGAATGTCCGCAACAGGCAACACAGGCGCGCCGTGACGGGTAATCACGCCATCGCGCAGGCATATATCTCCCTGCCCCTGTCTGGAGAAGGTAAAGGTCGCGCCACAGCCTTTAAGAGGCGCTGTGATCCCATTATCCCCATTTACCACAAGGCGGTCCGATTCTTTTTGGAAGCTGTAGATCGCTTTTTTCGCCTCCACATATTCGTCCATATCCTTGTGAACATCCAGGTGGTTCGGCGCAATATTTGTAATGACTGCTACCTGAGGACTGTGAGTCATATCCATCAGCTGGAAAGAGCTAAGCTCGACAACAGCGATGTCATCTTCCTTCATCTCCCCACACCGAGGTAGCAGCGGCGTACCGATATTGCCCCCAAGCCAAACCCGCTTTCCTGCCACCTTCAGCAGTTCTGCAATCAGAGTGGTTGTGGTGGTTTTTCCGTCAGAACCAGTAACTGCAATGATGGAACAAGGACACAATTCAAAGAATACATCCATTTCGCTAACAATCCTTACTCCCTTCTCGCGCAACGCGCAAAGAGCCGGATTGTTCGGGTGCATACCTGGGGTGCGGAACACCATATCCGCCTGAATATCTGTAAGGTAGTCATCCCCTGTCTTTAATGTGCAGCCAAGCTTCTCCAGCTCCAGTACTTCAGCGTCCAGTTTTTCATAGGGAGTGCGATCACAGCCGGTAACAATACTGCCATATTGCAGCAAAAGGCGTACCAAAGGTCGATTACTGACACCAAGGCCAATAACCGCAATATGCTTCCCTGTGAGGGAAGAGAAAAACATATCAAACTTGTTGGACATAAGGCCCTCCGAAATCTATTTTCTTATAGTATAGCCCCATTGTGTCTATTTTGCAAGAAAAGTTTGACAAGAAAGCCACATTGCTGTAAAATAGCAAAGCAACCAGGTCGGACAGCCGCGGCTGGAAGGCGAAAGCCTCCAGGTGAGGAAAGTCCGGGCTCCACAGGGCAAGGATAACGGGTAACGCCCGCCGGGGGTAACCCTAGGACAAGTGCAACAGAGATATACCGCCTTGTAGTTTTGGCTAACCAAACACAAGGTAAGGCTGAAAAGGTGGGGTAAGAGCCCACCCGGCCTATGGAGACATAGGTTTTACGATGTAAACTCTATCCGGAGCAACACCGTGTGTGGGACAATAGGCTTGCCCGGCCGTCCCCAAGAGGTGGCTTGATCCCGTGAGCAATTACGGGACTAGATAGATGGCTGTCAAGACAGAACCCGGCTTACAGACCTGGTTGCAGCAAAAAACTTCTTTTGCAAAAAAGTGATACCCGGTTTTCATAACCGGGTATCGTTTTTATATGCTTATTTCGTGTCATCATCTATAACCGGCTTTTGGGTTATGCGTGCCGTCAGGTCTTGCTCCGCACGGGCAAATTCATCATCGGTTATTGCACCGTATTGCTGCAGTGCTTTCATTCGTTTCAGGATACTGCCTACCTCCCCGCGGAGATTGACACCATACACATTGGTTTCCTCCCGGTATGCCTGCATTTTGGCAAACACGCCTTTAAGCACCTTCCCTTTTCTGTACAGAACCAAAAGCAAACCAATTAATAGCAAAACAATACTCATTACCTGAGATGGAGAAAGGGCAAAGCCCGTTGCGCCACGATTGTCTCCACGCAGGAATTCTGCCAAAAAACGGAAAATTCCATAGCCGAAGCAATAGGTTTCCAGAAAACGTTCACGCAGCTTCTTATAGAACATCATCATTGTGGCAAAGAGCAAAAGCTCAAATACCGCCTCAAATAACTGCGTAGGAAAGACAGGCAAGCTTCTGCCGTCGGCCGCGGGATAAGTTATTGCCGCGAGACTACCCTCGGGGAACACGACACCAAAAACGCTGTCGGTAACACCGCCGTGGCAGCAACCGCCGCAAAAACAGCCGATACGGCCAAAGAAGTGTCCCAAGCAAATAGCAGGAATTAAAAGATTAAAGTAAAACAGCGCATTTCCTTTCACCTTCGGGCAAAGGAAATGGATACACAAAACCATTACAGGAAAAGCGCCCAACACACCGCCAAGCCACGTAATGCCGCCTAATTTCAGCGTTCCGCTTGCAATGGAATGAAACAGAGAATTAAACAGGAAAGCAAATCCCGCCAATGCCGCCAAACCGATTACACAAACCATTAAGATACGATTGGTAATCTCTTTTTTGATATTTTCTTTCTTTTCCAATATGTATATGGTCATTAATGTAAACGCAATTACACCGAGCCAAATCATAAACGCAAAGGAAGGAATCTTAAACATTCCGATTTCAATTCTTGGAAGCATAGAGATCCCAACCTTTATTTATCAGAAGATTCTGCACAATAATTACACGCACAGTTTACGAAAAACATCAATCCATTAGCACTGCAAGCCGAATACGGATCAACGCAGTTACCTTCAGTATCAGTCATCACGCAGGAATATTCCTCGGCTGTTCCTACACAAGTTTTTGTGCAATCCCAAAAACAGCCACATCCGTAAGTGGAACCCATAAATGCGTCAACATCCTCCCAAGTGCAGCCACTTAGGGTGATCCAGCCGCCCATCAGGGCAAATACGATCAGTAGTACCATCCATCTTTTCATACTTTTCTCCTCCAATTTGGTTTATAGGCGGGTATATTTATCCGGCATTACTACAATCTGGACCATCGTAATCATTCTGCTTATTAGCTGTTTCACTGCAAGAATGAACGAATGCCCATCCGCAATCCCCACACCAGGTAAGCGGGTTGTCGCTAAATTCCACATTGCGTATCCAAGCGCAATCAGAACAGGTCAACAAGCAACCGGAAATACAGCCTTCCTCCCAACTACACATAAAATCGGCTGTTTCCTTCACAAAGCAAGCCATACAAAGGGCGCCATCTTCCGTAAGGATGCCCCCTTCCGCACATCCGCTCATTACAATCCAGCCGCCCATAAGGGCAAATATAATCAGCAAAACCATCCAGCGTTTCATCTTTTTCCTCCGATACGATATAGGATCAGGTATATTTATCCGGCGTTACTATAGTCAGTACCGTCTTAATTATCCAGTTCCGCACCCTTTTCCGTGCAAGAACGAATGAATGCGTATCCACAATCTCCGCACCAGGTAAGGGGGTTATCGCTAAATTCCGCATTGCGTATCCAAGAGCAATCAGCGCAAGTCAACACGCAGACCTTCGGGCAGCTGCAAATACAATCGGCTGTTTCCCCTGCAAAGCATAATACGCACGATGCAAAGTCATTTGAAGTACAGCCGCTCATCACAACCCAACTGCCCATCAGCGCAAAAATAATAAGTAAGACCATCCAGCGTTTCATAGCTTCTACCTCACATAATAAAGTGGAACAACCAAAGCAATCAAGCATAACTCAATGTCTATAACTTACTAACATCTATTATAGTGCATCACCTCAGAAAATGCAAGCCTTTTCCACTTATTGCGGACAAATGTCTTTCAAGGTAGAATATAGCTTACAAAAACATCCACCGGTCATGCCCGGTGGATGTACATTTATGTTTTTTTATTTTCCTCTTGCTGGACGAGTCCGGTAACATCGGAAACAGGCAGAGAGAACGCAATGCCCTGGGCGGCCTTTGCCATACCCATCTCTTTATAAATGGCATTAAGAACCTTATCCCGAATATCCTTTTCCACAACCATCATAAGGATCTCCTTCTCCGAGTGGAGTGTAATGCCAAAAAAAGCTGCCGCATCCTCACGGGCAACACCTCGGGCATTGAGGATCGTTCCGCCTTTTACACCCTGCTCTCGGGCAACATCCATTACATCCTCTGCAAAGCCGGAATTGACAATAGCAAAGATGACCTCGTGGTTATTTGTCTTCATATTTATTCCCTCCCTACCCGATTATTACTCAAAAACTGATACAGGTTTACACCAATTACGCTGCTTAGCGGGACAGCAAAGGCGATTCCCTTTCCATTTTTAATAGTATGGAAGCGATCCTCCAGCCCTTGGAGAACGGTTTCTACCTTATCCTCACGGACCAAACTAAGAATAACTGCCTTATGCTTGTTAAGACCAAGCATATCAATAATGTCGGATGCCGCAGTGCCGGTTCCGGGCATTATCAGCTGGCAATTTACCTCATACTGACTGATCACATCCATATAAAACTCGCCCTTATTGCGGTCTACCACCGTAAAGAGAAGCTTTAGTTTTTTAATATCTGAACCATTAAATGTGTTAGACATACTGCTCCTCCTTACATAAAACTGATAATCTGCTGATCATCTGCATCCAGAATTTTCTTCATAGCCCGGCGCTCCCTCACCTTTCGATCCATAATGGAACGGAAGCCCAAGAGCTGAATGGTGATCAGCGGTGTCATAGCAACCAGTGCGACAACACCAAAAGCATCCCGCAGTACCGCAGCTTCTCCCTGCAGGTAAACGCAAACACCGGTAATAAACGGCAGTATAAAACCGGAGGTCATAGGACCGCTGGCAACACCACCGGAGTCAAATGCGATAGCCGTATAAACCGGCGGTACAAACAAGCTAAGTGCCAGAGAAATGAAATATCCCGGAATAATATAATATACCAAAGAAAAATCAAAAATAACGCGGATGACAGACAACGTAATAGATGCGCCAACACCAATACAAAGACCGGTGATCATTGCTTTACGGGTTACCATACCACCGGTTACCTCTTCTACCTGCTGATTGAGTACGTGAATAGCCGGCTCAGCAAGAACGACCAATACACCCATCACCAGACCAATACCGGTAAGGATCAGCTTGTTACCTCCGGCTAAGGAATAGCCCAACTTATAGCCAATAGGCATAAAGCCAACGTTTACACCAGTCAGGAAGATAACAAGACCAACATAGGTGAAGATAACGCCAAGACCAATCTTCAATAGACGCCGTTTCGGCAGATGAAGGAACGCTACCTGGCAAATCAGGAAGAATGCAACAATCAATCCTAAAGCAACGGCCACTTCTTGGGCTGTATGGAAAAGCGTATGTGTAAATGCATCGATAATATCATCACTTACAGTATAATCCGGCACTTGATACGACAAATTGCCGCTGGAGAAAATACCAAGCACAAGCACAGCCAGGATCGGACCAACACTGCACAAAGCAACCAAGCCAAAACTGTTTTCCTTACTTCTGCGATCACCCAAAACACCGGAAATACCGACACCCAACGCCATAATAAAAGGTACTGTAATAGGACCGGTAGTTACGCCACCGGAATCAAAGCCCATCGGCAGCATATCCAGCTTCCCATTGACAGCCATAATGAGCGCCAGCGCGAACAGGAGCATATAAAACAGCATTAAGATGTTAGACAAGGATTTCTTAAAGACAATTTTTAGTATTGCGATAACAAGAAATACGCCTACACCTAAACCAACTGCATAAATCAGCAATGTTCCATTCATCACGGCGCTAACCTGCTTGGCAAGCACCTGCAAATCAGGCTCAGCAACGGTAATCAGCATACCAAGAACGAAGCAGACCCCAAGAAGAAGCCCCAGTTTTCTCTGTTTTGCCAAACCGGAGCCCACGTGCGTACCGATCGGTGTCATAGCAATATCCGCGCCCAAATTAAAGAGGCCAATTCCTAAAATAAGCAGCACAGCACCAATGCTGAATGTAATTAGCTCTGCTGTGGAGAAATTAAATAGCGGTGTCAGTGCCAGCACATACACAATTGCCGTAATCGGCAGCGCAGAAATCAGCGCCTCCTTAATTTTTTCCCAAAGTACCTTCATTTTCTTCACCATCCATTATTACTGCATTCAGTATAACAGACGCAACCAATCCATTACAACAATAAAAATAAGAATATTTTGAAAACAATTAAAAAAATCTCCCAACCGGAAGGTTGGGAGATTTAATAAAGCTATGAATTACTCGTAGATCTCGGTAACAACACCGGAACCGACGGTACGGCCGCCTTCACGGATAGCGAAGCGGAGGCCCTTCTCGATTGCGATGGGGGTGATCAGCTCAACGTTCATAACAACGTTGTCGCCGGGCATACACATCTCAACACCCTCGGGCAGGCTGATGATACCGGTAACGTCAGTGGTACGGAAGTAGAACTGAGGACGGTAGTTGTTGAAGAAGGGAGTGTGACGGCCGCCTTCTTCCTTGGACAGGACGTAAACCTGGCCAGCAAACTTGGTAAGAGGCTTGATGGAGCCGGGCTTGCAGAGAACCTGGCCACGCTCGATATCCTTCTTGTCAATGCCACGGAGCAGAGCGCCGATGTTATCGCCAGCTTCTGCGTAGTCCAGCAGCTTGTGGAACATTTCGATATCGGTAACGGTGGTGTCCATCTTCTCATCGCGCAGACCAACGATCTCAACCTTGTCGTTCTTGTTGATAACGCCACGCTCAACACGACCGGTAGCAACAGTACCACGGCCGGAGATGGTGAAGACGTCCTCAACGGGCATCAGGAAGGGCATGTCAGCCTTACGGTCGGGAGTGGGGATATACTCGTCAACAGCGTCCATCAGAGCCTTGATGCAAGCGTACTCAGGAGCGTTGGGATCGTTGGACTCGGAGATCAGAGCGTTCAGAGCGGAGCCCTGGATAACAGGGATGTCGTCGCCGGGGAACTCGTAGAAGGACAGAGTCTCACGGATCTCCATCTCAACCAGCTCCAGCAGCTCAGCGTCGTCAACCAGGTCAGCCTTGTTCATGAAGACAACGA
>SVKZ01000020.1 GCA_015068165.1 Oscillospiraceae bacterium | reverse complement strand
CCCAACCCCCTGATCCGTTCCACCACCCCCGGTTTGGAGACCAACCGCAAGGGCTGTCTGATTGTCAACGAGAACGAAATGACTACCCGGGACGGCGTATTTGCCGGCGGTGATGCGGTTACCGGTGCAGCCACCGTCATCCTGGCTATGGGCGCAGGTAAGAAGGGCGCCGCCGCTATTCACGAATACCTGAGCAAATAATTTTATGTAAACTATTTGCATAAATGCAACCCCCTGGAAGCCTCCACTTCCAGGGGGTATTTATCGTATTCCGTACAGCAGGGGACGGGTTTCCCGTCCCGCCAAAACCTTCCCCAGAGGGGAAGGTGGCATTTGCGAAGAATGAGCAAATGACGGATGAGGAAATAAACCTCACCCACCGCTACGCGGTCCCCCCTCCCCAAAGGGGAGGGTTTACTTGTCATTTGTCAAATTTCCGTTGCCGCTGACCGGAATAGTTTCACCGCCGTAGGGATAATCCGGCCGGAAGATGGAAACAAAGAAATCTTTATCTCTTGCCAAAATCTCACGGATGTCCCGATAAAGCTGGCCGGAATAGGTACGATAGTCTGCCGCAACACCATAAGCCTCCATACCCAACGCCCGAGCGGTATAAATTGCCCGATAAAGGTGGTATTCCTGGCTTACAATGATGATTTTCTCCGCACAGAAAATATCCTTCGCCCGGTACATACTCTCATAAGTAGAAAATCCGGCGTGATCCATAAAAATATCTTCCGACGGAACACCTGCCTCTATGGCAAAGTTCTTCATAGTATTCACTTCGTCGTATTCCGTGCGTCCGTGATCGCCGCTCATAAGCAGCTTAAGGGAAACACCGTCTTTATAGAGCGCAACGCCCCGTTTCAGCCGATCCTCCAGCATATGGCTGGGTGTGCCGTCATCCCAAACGCCGCAGCCAAGCACCAAAATACAATCCACATTGGAAAGGGAAGCGGCAGCCTCCGGTGTCAGAATATATTTTCCGCCGGAATGGACAACCCAGCCATTGATGCCAAACACCACCGCCGCCCCGAACACTGTCAGAGAAGCGAGTACGATTATAATGGTAATGAGGGTTTTTCTGCTAAATTTCAGTTTCATCCCAAGACCTCCCAGTAATATATATAATAATGTATCAAACCGCCCCCGAGAAAGTCAATAGGGTTACATAACATTTCCAAAAAATCATTGTAGGGGACAGGTTTCCCATCCCGCCCAAAACCTTCCCCTTTGGGGTCGCAAGTCCGAGCGCTGCCTGCGGCAGAGAAAGCGAGGGCGCAGCGAGTGCCGCGGTCTGTGGGCAACGCAGGTGCACCATCGCCAAGGCGCACACAGGGCACCGCAAACGGAAGGTGGCAGCCCGCAAAGGCTGACGGATGAGGTGTAAAAACCTCACCCACCGCTACGCGGTCCCCCTCCCCAAAGGGGAGGGTTAATTTTGTACCAATATAGAAAACCTCCCGGGCGGATTGCTCTGCCCGGGAGGTTGATACATTATATATCAATAAATTACACCATTGCTGCGGTGATGATGGCCATCTTGTAGACCTCGTCGGCATTGCAGCCGCGGGACAGGTCGTTGATGGGGGCTGCCAGGCCCTGCAGAATGGGGCCGTAGGCCTCGAAGCCGCCCAGACGCTGTGCGATCTTGTAGCCAATGTTACCGGCCTCGATGGTGGGGAAGATAAAGGTGTTGGCGTAACCTGCAACAGGGGAGCCGGGGAACTTCAGCTGGCCAACCTCAGGAGCAACGGCAGCATCAAACTGCATCTCACCGTCGATCATCAGATCAGGATCCATTTCCTTTGCCACGATGGTAGCATCGTGGGACAGCTTAACAGTGCCGCCCTTGCCAGAGCCGTTGGTGGAGAAGGAGAGCATTGCCACCTTGGGGTCAATGCCGAATACCTTGGCAGTGTTGGCGGTTTCCACAGCAACCTCTGCCAGCTTCCGGGCCGCAGAAACGGTTACATTGCCTTCCTTATCTACGCTATCCTCATAGCTGAGGTTAATGGCGCAGTCGCCCATAGCCAGCTTTTCCTCACCGCGAACCATAATGAAACAGGAGGAAACCAGATTTGCTCCCTTCTTGGTCTTAACCAGCTGCAGTGCGGGACGGACCGTATCTGCTGTGGAGTAAGTAGCACCACCCAGCAGAGCATCAGCGTAACCCATCTTCACCAGCATTGTGCCGAAATAGTTACCCTTGCTCAAAGCGGCGCGGCAGTCTTCTGCGGACATTTTGCCCTTGCGAAGCTCCACCATTTTCTCTACCATAGCATCCATACCGGGGTAGGTGGCAGGATCCAGGATCTCCACGCCCTCAATATTGAAACCGCCCTTTGCGGCATTGGCCTTGACCTCGTCCACATTGCCCACCAGAATGGGAGTCAGGAAGCCGCCCTCGACCAAACGGGCAGTTGCTTCCAAAATACGGGCATCGTGGCCTTCGGTGAACACGATTTTCCGAGGATTAGCCTTCAAGACCTCAATCATCGCTTGAAACATAATAAAATATACCTCCACTTTCTTGGATTTCTCCGATTTGTACAGTAATTATACATCAATATATCGACTTTATCAAGAAAAATTTCTATTATTTTTTTACAAAAACCCTTGACTGTGGCATTTTTCTTTGCTATAGTTTATTTGTATCGAAGAAAGTAAAGGAGTGTACATATGTTACCAATCATCGGTTGGGCAGTCGCTTTGATTGTATCTCTTGCCGCATTTGCATTCATTCAGGATGCAACCGTTGTCTGGGTCTCCCTTTGGGTCGCCGCAGGCGCATTTGCTGCGTTAGTTACAAGCGTTCTTCACCTGCCCTTTGTCTTCCAACTTATTGTTTTCCTGCTTGTCATGGGCATCTTCCTGTTCCTGCTGAAGCCCTCCTTCCGGAAGCGCTTCCCCGTAACAGTGCAGCCCACCAACACAGACCTGCTTCTGGGTCAGTACGCCCCCGTTATCACTTCTATTGACAATCTAGCCGGTGTAGGTCAGGTCAAGGTAAACGGTATGGAGTGGTCTGCCCGTAGCACAGACGGTCAGCCCATCGAAGAAGGCACCGTTGTTTGCATTCACCACATCGAAGGCGTAAAGCTTTTCGTCTTCCCCGTTGTGGACGATTTTAATCTGGACTAAGGAGGAGACGCATTATGGGTATTATTATTGTTTGCGTTCTGGTTGTTATTTTCCTGCTCCTGTGGGCCATTATTGACATCGTTCCCCAGTCCGAAGCTCGCGTTATGGAGCGGCTTGGCATTTTCAGTGGTGTTTGGGGCGCAGGCATCCACCTGAAGTTCCCCATCCTCGACCGTTGCGCCGTCAAGGTCGACCTGCGCGAGCAGGTTATGGAGCTGCCTAAGATTACCAGTGGCAGCAAAACAGAAACTATTGGTTACAATAAACATTGGGACGGCTATAACAAGGGTTATGACCATGGCGCAGGTGCAGGCGCATTAGCAGATGCTACCGGCGGTGCCGATACAGATTCTGCTTCTGTCGGTTTTGGTGCTGCCGTCGGCAACATCCTTACAAATTTGTTTATCCGTTCCAATAAAAGCAAGTATTCCGGCGCACAAAACAATAATTTTGTTGATTACGAAAATAGCACTTATTATTCTGACCGTCAGGGCGTTATCACAAAAGACAATGTGGTAATGCACGTGGATGCCGCTGTGTTCTATCAGGTCACTGACCCCAAAATGTACGCTTACGGTATGAAGCAGCCCAAGTTCGCACTGCAGAAGCTGACCATTACCACCCTGCGTAACATCTTCGGCACTTTGGAACTGGACGAGACCCTCACCAGCCGCGAGCTGATCAACTCCAAGCTCCACACCGTCTTGGACGAAGCTACTGATAGCTGGGGCATTAAGATTACTCGTGTTGAGATTGAGGAAATTATTCCTCCCGCTGATATCCAGAAAGCTATGCACGCGCAGGCTTCTGCTGAGAGATGGAAACGGGCAGACATCATTGCCGCCGAAGGTAAAAAGCAAGCAGATATCCTTGAAGGCGAAGGTATTGCCGAGCGTAACCGTCTGTTGAATGAGACCGCTCCCAACGAAGCCATCATCAAGATGCTGGCGATCCAGGCTATGCCCGAGGTTGCAAATGGTCAGTCCAACACCGTCATCGTTCCCAGCGAACTGCAGGGCATTGTCGGTTTGGCAAAGAGCGTTGCCGAAACTGCTCCCCTCAACACAAAGCCTGCTAACTAATCCTACATAAACGCAAAAGCCAGTGGAAAAATTCCACTGGCTTTTTTATGCCTTCCTCGGAGGTCGCGAGTCCGAGCGCTGCCTGCGGCAGAGAAAGCGAGGGCGCAGCGAGTGCCGCGGTCTGTGGGCAACGCAGGCGCACCGTCGCCAAGGTGCACACAGGGCACCGCAAACGGAAGGTGGCAGCCCGTAAGGGCTGACAGATGAGGTCAAAACCTTGCGTTTTTTGAAATAGTCAATAGACGGTAAAACGCAAAACCTCACCCGTCAGCTACGCTGACACCCTCCCCTTTGGGGAGAGTTGTTTACCGCCCCCGCATTTGGATCGTCCGCTTGCGGACACCTTAATTGTCCATCGACAATTGTCCATTGTCAATTAAAAAGCAATGTCATCCTGAGCGGAGCACGAATGACATCCATTTTCGTAGGGGACGGGTTTCCCGTCCCGTAACTGTACAAAAAGGGGGCGGGGCGTCCTCGGCGCCCCGCCCTTTGATTTATCTTAAATCATCTGCTGTACAACAAACCAAGCCAGCACAATACCGCCCAGTATAATCCGGTAAATGCCAAAAACCCGGAAGCTGTGCTTTCTTACATACTCCATCAGCGACCGGATGACCAGCAAGCTCACCAAAAAAGATACTGCGCAGCCTACTGCCAACAGTAAAAGCTCTGTGCCGGTGGCGCTGACGCCGGAGAGCAGGAATTTCAGCAGCTTCAATGCGCTGGCGCCCAGCATCGTGGGAATCGCCAAAAAGAAAGAAAATTCCGCGCCGGCAGGCCGAGCAACCCCAAGAATAATCGCACCCAAAATGGTAGAGCCGGATCGGGATGTGCCGGGAATCAGAGCAAGGCACTGAAACGCGCCAATGAGCAGGGCAGTCCGGTAATCGATGTCATACACATCTTTTAATTTATATTGCTTGTCGTTTGCCCTCTCCAGATAGAGAAAGGCCACGCCGTAAACTACCAGAGCAATTGCAACCACAATATGGTTATAGAAATAGGCATCCATCCAGTCATCCAGCAAAAGCCCGATCACTGCCGAAGGCAGTACCGCAACCACAACCTTAAACCAAAGCTGCCAGGTCTGATTCCGAACAGCAACCTCTTTTTTAGGCGAGAACGGATTCAGCTTATGGAAAAACAGGAGCACCACCGCCAAAATAGCGCCAAGCTGTATGACCACCTGGAACATTTCGTAAAATTCCGGGGTTACTTTCAGCTTCACAAGCTGATCCAAGAGGATCATATGCCCGGTTGAGGAGATGGGAAGCCATTCCGTAACGCCTTCCACAATGCCAAAAAGAATTGCCTTAAGTATTTCTATGAAAATTTCCATTTTTCTTCCTCCTGTCCCACTGTTTTCTTCGATTATATCTGTCCCACAATCAGAAAGCAAGCACAATTTCTATCAAAGCCTTCTCCTGGGAGTGGTACTCCCTCCCCAAAGGGGAGGGTTTGTAAATCACCCAAAATCTTTCCTTGTTAACATTTTGTGGCTGAACTCTTTACAAATTATTCACCTATATGCCATAATATAGGGGTATAATAAGAAAAAACCTAACTTTCCATTGGGAGGGTCCATTATGGCAACCAAAATTCTTCTTGTTGAGGACGACCGCAATATTTCCGAGCTTTTACAGCTTTATTTAGAAAAAGAGGGTTATCTCGTAGCTTCTGCCCCCGACGGACGGCAAGGCCTGGATAAATTCCACTCCTACAACCCCGACCTGGTGCTTTTGGACGTAATGATGCCGGTGATGAACGGTTGGGATACCTGCCGCGCCATTCGTGCCGAAAGTCAGGTGCCCATTATTATGCTCACCGCAAAAAGCGAAACCGACGACAAGGTGATGGGCCTGAAAGCCGGTGCTGACGACTATATCACCAAACCCTTTGAGATGAAGGAGGTCCTTGCCCGTATGGAAGCGATCCTCCGCCGCACCAACCCTACCCAAACTGCAAATTCCAAACAGCTTTCCTTTGATAAGCTGGTGATTGATATGGATGCCTTTGAGCTGATCATTGACGGGAATAAAGTCGATGCGCCCCCCAAGGAAATGGAACTTTTATTCTATTTAGCTTCCACGCCCAACCGTGTGTACACCCGCAATCAGCTTTTGGACGAGGTTTGGGGCTTTGATTATTTTGGCGACTCCCGGACCGTAGACGTACATGTAAAGCGTCTGCGTGAAAAATTAGAGGGTGTCTCCGAAAAATGGTGCTTAAAAACCGTCTGGGGCGTTGGTTATAAATTCGAGGTTTTATAAGTATGCGTAGCTATTTCAGTCGGATCTTTATCCCCGGAATTGTACTGCTCCTTGCTTCCTTGCTAATGGTCGGCTCTTTCTTTCAAATTCTGGTGCAGGCGTATCTGCGGGAGAGCACCCTTGCCGAACTTAAAAACAACAGCGCCACAATTTCCCGATTGGCTGCGGCTTACTTTGCGGAAAACGAGATGTCCGGACACGATTTTCTTGTTAATATCAGTGTGGCAGCCAATGTGTCCGGCACAGATACTGTGATCTGCAGCACCGACGGCAAGCTGCTTCTTTGCTCCGATGCGCCGATGGGCTGTGTCCATCAAGGGCAGCAAGTCTCTTCCGACTTTGTATCGAACGTCCTTTCCTCCGGTTATGTAGCAAGCACCGGCAAGGTTTCCGGACTATACGACACTCCCCGCTATGTAGTTTCCGTTCCTGTGCTGTCCAAAACCGGGGAGGCCGTCTGTATTGTTATTCTTTCCGCGCCTATTTCCGAAACCTCAAAAGTGATTTCCCGGCTCAGCAGTATGTACATTTATATTTCTGCCGGTACAATTGTGGTTGCGCTGATTATTATGCTTGTTTTGGCAAGAAAGCAGAGTACCCCTCTGCGGGAAATGGCAAACGTTGCCACCGCTTTCGGACACGGCGACCTGTCAGCCCGGATGCGGATCAATAGGTACGACCCCCTTGAAGTGCAGGAAATGGCCGTGGCCTTCAATAATATGGCTGTTTCCTTAGAAAAAAGCGAATCTCAGCGCACGGAATTTGTAGCCAACGTATCCCACGAGCTGAAAACCCCTATGACGGTAATCGGTGGCTATATTGACGGCATTTTGGACGGTACCATTCCACCGGAACGCCATAAAGAGTATATGCAGATCGTGTCTGATGAGACCAAGCGCCTTAGCCGTTTAGTGCGCAGTATGCTGGAAATCTCCCGGATGGAAGCCCGGGAAGGCATCCCCGAGGAAGAAAAAACACGGTTTGACATCGGCGAATGCGCCGGACGGGTGCTTCTGTCTTTTGAACGAAATATTCTTGAAAAACAGTTGGATGTAGAAGCAGAACTCCCGGAAAATCCCTTGTTTACACGGGCAAATCAGGATGCCATCATTCAGGTTATTTATAATCTTTTGGACAATGCGGTAAAATTCTGTCCGGAAAAGGGGCTTCTTCGCATTTCTGTCCGGGATGACGGAAAAATAATCCGCCTGACAGTCGCCAATAGTGGTCCTGCCATCCCTGCCGATGAGCTTCCTTTGGTTTTTGACCGTTTCCACAAATTAGATAAAAGCCGCAACCGCAAGCAGGAGGGCTGGGGACTGGGTCTTTATATCGTTAAGACCCTTGTGTGCAGCCACGGCGAGGATATTACTGTCAGCAGCCGGGAAGGGGAGACCGCCTTTACCTTCACTCTGCCTGCAGTGCTGTGAGGTATAATTATGGAAAACCACACCTCTAATGAATACCGCACCGGCGGTCATCTGCCCCGGGGAAGCGGCAACAGCCTTCTTTCTGCCGGCCTGCTGGTCTTCTTTGCCATTACCGGTATGTTCCTTACCGCCGGCTTTCTCACTTTGCGGGCACTCTCTACGGGTGCAGAACGGGAGCTTGCCACCCTAACTCCGCCGGATACTACTCTTTATCCGGGAGATCATCTGCATATGGAAGGGGAAGTTACTGATTTCCGTGTTATCGGCATTACTTGCCAAAGTATCTCCGCATTTTGCGAAAAATACTATGAACTTCCTCCGGGGCTTTATATTTTGCAGGTAGAAAAAGGTTCTCCTGCCCAGCGGCAGGGCGTTCTTCCCGGCGACGTACTGGTACGTGTCAACGGCCAGGCGTTGCGTCTGCCTTCCTCTTTGCAGAATGTCTTTGATATGTCTGCCGGAAAACCTGTAGCGCTGGAATTTTCCCGCAACGGAAACACTTACACCATTTATGTTGCACCAGGAGCCTGATTATGGACATTATTTACGAAAAAGAATATGTGCTTACCGATATGCACAGCAACGCCTTCGGTCGTGCAAAGCCTGCCGCCCTTTTAGCCCTTGCCCAGGATATTGCCGGTGAACACGCCACCCTTTTATCCGACAGTTGGGAAGGCTTGCAGAAAAAACACCTGTTTTGGGCTGTCAGCCGCCACCGTCTGGAAATTTTTTGTCCGCCAAGGACAGGGGAGACCCTCCTTCTGCGCACCTGGCCGATGGTTACCACCCGGGTAGCTTATCCCCGTGCCGTAGAAGGTTATCGGAAAGACGGCACGCTTCTATTCCGCGTCGTAAGCCTTTGGATCCTTATGGACACAGAAAGCCGTTCGCTTGTTTTACCCGGAAAGGGCGGGCTTACCATTAACGGCTGTAACCGAGGGACAGAAGGCCCTCTTCCAATCTCTCTTTCTCCGGGACATTATGAAAATCAAGCCGTCCGAACGGTGGTCTATTCCGATCTGGACAGAAATCAGCATATGAACAACACCCGCTATCTGGATTGGATTGAGGATTTGATGCCCCTTGCCTTCCATCGGGATCATTATTTGACAAGCTGTATGATCTGTTATCACCAGGAGCTCCTGCCTGACCAAGCCCTTTCTCTCTCCTGGCAGCTCCGTGAGGGCGGTCTTTTCTCCCTGGACGGGCATTTGACAAATTCCGCCGTAGAGAAACGAATTTTCTCCGCTCAAATACAATATGCACCTGTTGTTCTGTAAACCAATCCTTGTATTTCGAAACAAATCGTTTTTTGTCGAATTTTCCCCATAATCCCCTGTAAACCCTTAGTTTGCGGGGGATTTTCCTGTTTTGCCTGTGGACAACCCTGTGGAAAATGTGGAAAACTTTTGGATGACAAAGGTGCATTTCCCGCATAATTTTAAGTTTATGTAAACATCTTTTTATTTCCTGCAGGAAATAAAAAAACCGCCCCAGGTATTCCCGGGACAGTCTTATAACGAAACTAATTTCATGCTAGGGCTATACATTCGCGCCCTTTTTGTTTATAATAGGATTATAGCACAGTATGACAAATAATTCTATTCGCTTTTTTTACGATTTATTTCCCCTCAATTTTGTTCTTTTTGGTGGTATTATACGATGAAATTCGGTTTTTATACATTAGGCTGTAAGGTAAATCAATATGAGACCCAGGCTATGGAACAGCTCCTCCGGCAGGAGGGGCACACCCTTGCGCCCTTTTCTGATGGTTGTGATGTTTACATTATTAACACCTGTTCTGTTACCGCCGTTGCGGACAAGAAAAACCGGGCGGTCATCCGCCGTTGCCGGAAAGCAAACCCGGATGCGGTAATTGCTGTTTGTGGCTGTTATCCTCAGCGGGATCAGGCGTCTGTCGCCGCTTTGGGTGTAGATGTGATTGGCGGCAGCAGCGACCGGGAAGCTTTCTTGCAGGATATTATGACCGTTTTTCAGGGGAAAAAGACCGTTTATCGGGTGGATAACGCCCTAAAACGGCAAAAATTTGAAATTCTCCCCCCCGGCGGTCTGGATGGCCGTACACGGGCTATGCTGAAGGTGCAGGACGGCTGTCAGAATTTCTGTACCTATTGCATCATCCCTTATACCCGGGGACCTGTCCGTTCTGCGCCGGTAGAGCTGGCTGTCGCGCAAGCAAAGGCGCTTTGGGAGAAGGGTTACAAGGAAATTGTGATTACCGGCATCGAAATTGCTTCCTGGGGCAGAGATTTGCCCGAAAAGCCGGGCTTAGAGCTGCTTTTGAAAGCCCTTTCCGAAGCTGTTCCCCAAATGCGGCTGCGGCTCGGTTCTTTAGAACCCCGTATCATTACACCCGAATTTTGCGAAACAATAAAAACACTTCCCAATCTTTGCCCCCATTTCCATCTTTCTATGCAATCCGGCTGCGACAGCGTGCTGAAGCGGATGAAGCGGAAATACGATACCGCCCGGTACTTGGAAAGTGTCTGCCTTTTGAAAGAAACTTTCCCCGATTGCGCAATCACCACCGATATGATTGTGGCATTTCCGGGAGAAACCGAGGAGGAATTTGCCGAAAGTCTTGCCTTTATCGAAAAGTGTGGCTTTGCGGATATGCACATTTTCCCCTATTCCCGCCGCCCCGGTACACCGGCAGACAAAATGCCCGGTCAACTGGACAATGCCACCAAGGAAACTCGCAGCAGGGTAGCTTGCGCTGTGGCAGAAAAAATGTCGGTTACTTACCGGCAAAATATGATAGGCAAAGTTTATCCTGTCCTTTTTGAGGAGCGGGAAGGGGCATATTTTATCGGACACACCCCTAATTATGTGAAAGTTTACCTCAAATGCGACGAAGTGTTGCATAATCAGGTTCTTTCAGTAACCATCGGGGCCCTTTATCATAACGGTGTAGAAGGAACGCTTCCCTGAAGCCATTCAAAAATTTTTAATGACAACGCCCGTATTTTGTGTTATACTATATAGTACCCAATTATGATTGTTAAAAGGAGGTTGTTCCTTTGAAATATTGGCGCGGATTTTTGGTTGCAGGCATTATTGCCGCCTGCACCTGGGGTCTTACCACCTTTGCCCAAACCCATACCACTTTAATTGATATGATTTTCCCCTACGTTTCCCGTATGATTACCGGCGGAACTGCCCAGTGGAGCGCATCTGTCTCTTTTTGTATGTGGCAGGCACTGCTGATTTTTGCGGTCCTTGGCATTTGCGGCCTTTTGGCACTGGGAATTGTCCTGCGGTGGAATATTCTGCAGCTTTCCGGCTGGATTGCTGCCGTAATCAGCCTGATTGTTTTCCTTAACACGGGTATTTTCGGTATGAATGACTATGCCGGTCCTTTGGCAGATGATATCCACCTGGATGTGTCCAACTATGAACTTTCCGAATTGGAGGATGCCGCAAAGTATTATTTAGAGGAAGCCATCAAGGCGAAAGAAAACATTCCCACCGATGCCTTTGTAGGCGCAGAGATCGTTTTCCCTGAATTTGAAACCCTTGCCGAACAGGCTGCTGACGGTTTTAACTCTCTGGTTTATGATGAGAAGTTCTCCGTCTTTGCCGGCTCTATGGTTCCTGTTAAAAAATTGGGCTGGAAGGGCTATTATACCGGAAACAGCACCACCGGCGTTACCGTTCACCTCACCGGTGAAGCAGCGGTCAACCCCGATGTGCCCGGCATCTTGCTTCCCTTTGCCATCTGCCACGAAATGGCACACCGTATGAGCATTGCGTCCAATCGGGATGCCAATTTCTCCGCATTTTTGGCTTGTACCCATAACGAAGACCCCTATTTTGTCTACTCCGGTTATGTAAATGCCTACCGTTACTGCCTGAAGGCCCTGAAATCCTTTGGTTCTGAAAATGCCACCGCTGCGGTTGCCCGGCTGGAAGCTTTGGAAAACGGTCGTTTTGCCCAGGATATTTCCACGATTGACAGCTTCTATAAGGACAGCGAGGATGCTACTGAATTCCGCGAAAATGTGCAGCTTTTGGTTTCCTGGTATATTCAGGAGGTCTATCTGCCCGATCATATGGATGAAGAAGTTCCTTCTTTCGATCCGTTGGATGAGACCCAGGTAGATCTGAACGGTTTCGTAAACGGACCTGCCGCCTGATATGAAAGAAACACTGATTGCGGGCTTACCCGCCTTAAATCTCACCCTGCCGGAAGACCGGACAGACCGTCTGGTGGCTTTCGGGGAAGCAGTCATTCGTCAAAACGAGGTGATGAACCTCACCGCCATCACAGAGCCTACCCAAGTGGCGCGCTTGCACCTGCTGGACAGCTTGAGCCTGCTGACCCTTGCGGATTTGTCCGGCAAAAAGATGATTGATGTTGGCTGCGGCGCCGGTTTTCCCGGTGTGCCGGTAAAAATCGCCTGCCCTGACGTAAAACTGACCCTTTTGGACTCTTTGGGCAAGCGGATGAATTGGCTTTCGGAAATTTTGCCTACCCTTTCTGTGGAAGCAGAATGTGTAACCGCCCGGGCAGAGGAATTTGTTACCACCTGCCGGGAAAGCTACGACATTGCCACCAGCCGTGCCGTGGCAAGGCTGAATATCCTGTTGGAGCTGACCGCCCCCTATGTAAAAGTAGGCGGCAAGGTGCTGGCAATGAAAGGCTCGGCCGGTAGGGAAGAGCTGGCGGAAGCGAAAAACGCTATCAAAAAGTTAGGCTTGGCTTTAGAAACGGTGGCGGAATTTCCTGTGGACGACGGTGTACATACCGTCCTCGTCTTTAAGAAAGTTGCCCCCACGCCCCCCCAGTACCCCCGCCGGTACGCAAAAATCAAACAATCCCCCCTGTAAACCCACCCGCGCCACAGTTTTCCGTGGCGCGGTTTTTTAACCCTCCCCTTTGGGGAGGGTGTCAGCGTAGCTGACGGGTGAGGTTTTTCCGTTTTTGATGGATTTTCTAAAAATACAGGTTTTTGACCTCATCCGTCAAAAATCATAGATTTTTGCCACCTTCCCCAAAGGGGAAGGTTTTGTTATCAATTAGCACCTTCCCACCAGTTTTTATCAATTTTATAGTAGACATTTCCTTTTCTATGTGGTATGATGTATGCGGTGGAGGATGGAGCAAATTTGAATTTGTTGCATTTTTCTGCTAAAATTGTCAAAATTTGGGGCAAAATTCTTTATTTTGCAACCCGTTATAGGAGGAACATATATGAATATCAAAGATCTTGAAAAGTATGGCATTACCGGTACTACCGAGATCGTCTACAACCCCACCTACGAGCAGCTGTTCGAGGCAGAGATGGATCCCACTCTGGAGGGTTTTGACAAGGGTCAGCTGACCGAGCTGGGTGCTGTCAACGTTATGACCGGCATCTACACCGGCCGCTCCCCCAAAGATAAGTTTATTGTTATGGACGACACTTCCAAGGACACCGTGTGGTGGACCTCTGCAGAGTTCGCTAACGACAACAAACCCGCTTCCATTGACGCTTGGAACGCTTGCAAGGAGCTGGCTTTGAAGCAGCTGAGTGGCAAGAAGCTGTATGTTATGGACCTGTTCTGCGGCACCAACCCCGACTCCCGTATGGCTATCCGCTTCATCGTGGAAGTGGCATGGCAGGCTCACTTCGTAAAGAATATGTTCATTACTCCCACCGAGGAGGAGCTGAAGAATTTCGAGCCCAACTTTGTTATCTACAATGCTTCCAAGGCTAAGGTCGAGAACTACAAGGAGCTAGGCCTCAACTCCGAGACTGCTGTTCTGTTCAATCTGACCTCCCGTGAGCAGGTTATCCTGAACACTTGGTACGGCGGCGAGATGAAGAAGGGTATGTTCTCCATGATGAACTACTACCTGCCTCTGAACGGTATGGCTTCCATGCACTGCTCCGCCAACACCGATATGAACGGTGAGAACACCGCTCTGTTCTTCGGTCTGTCCGGCACAGGCAAGACCACCCTCTCCACCGACCCCAAGAGACTGCTGATCGGCGACGACGAGCACGGCTGGGACGACAACGGCGTATTTAACTTTGAGGGCGGCTGCTACGCTAAGGTTATCAACCTGGATCCCGAGAGCGAGCCCGACATCTACAAGGCAATCAAGAGAAATGCTCTGCTGGAGAACGTTACTGTTGACGGTAGCGGCAAGTGCGACTTTGCTGACGGCTCCGTTACCGAGAACACCCGTGTTTCCTACCCCATTAACCACATTGAGAACATTGTTCGCCCTGTGTCCGCAGGTCCTGACGCAAAGAACGTCATCTTCCTGTCCGCTGACGCATTCGGCGTTCTGCCTCCCGTTTCCATCCTGACTCCTGAGCAGACCCAGTACTACTTCCTCTCCGGCTTCACCTCCAAGCTGGCCGGCACCGAGCGCGGTATCACTGAGCCCACTCCCACCTTCTCCGCTTGCTTCGGCGCTGCTTTCCTGGAGCTGCACCCCACCAAGTACGGCGAAGAGCTGGTTAAGAAGATGGAGAAGTCCGGCGCTAAGGCATACTTAGTCAACACTGGCTGGAACGGCACCGGCAAGCGTATCTCCATTAAGGACACCCGTGGCATTATCGACGCTATTCTGGATGGCTCCATCCTGAAGGCTGAGACCAAGACCATTCCTTACTTCGGCTTCGAAGTTCCCACCGCTCTGCCCGGCGTGGACAGCGGCATTCTCGATCCCAGAGACACCTATGCTGATCCCGCTATCTGGGAAGAAAAGGCACAGGATCTGGCTGCTCGCTTTGAGAAGAACTTTGTCAAGTACACCGGCAACGAAGCCGGCAAGTCTCTGGTCGCTGCAGGCCCCAAGACCAAGTAATTTCGTCTTTATAACAGCCGGGGATATCTCCCCGGCTGTCAATACAAAGTTTTCTATCGCAGGGTGGGGAATTGCCCCTGCCGAAATGCAAATCAGGGTCAGACCCCTACCCTGTGAACACAAAATCTTAAATGGAGGAATCATTTACTATGGCAAGAAAAGTTCAGTTTGTGGAAACTGTTTTGCGGGATGCCAACCAGTCTCTGATTGCCACCCGTCTACCCTATGAAAAATTTGAACCCATGCTCGCTACCATTGACAAGGCCGGCTACTACGCTGCTGAGTGCTGGGGCGGTGCTACCTTTGACGTCTGCCTGCGGTATCTGAACGAAGATCCCTGGGAGCGTCTGCGCAAGATCCGTGCCGCTATGCCCAACACCAAGCTGCAGATGCTGCTGCGCGGTCAGAATGTTCTTGGCTATGCCCATTACCCTGATGACTTTGTCCGTCTGTTCGTTAAGAAGTCTGTGGAAAACGGTATTGATGTCATTCGTATTTTTGACGCCCTGAACGACGTCAACAATATGAAGGTCGCTATGGAGACCACTGTAAATGCCGGTGCGATTGCTTCCGGTACCATTTCCTACACCACCTCTCCCGTCCATACGCAGGAAAAGTATATAAAGATGGTCAAAGAGCTGAAGGAAATGGGCGCTTCCACCATCTGCATTAAGGACATGGCCGGTATTATGGGCCCCAAGGAAGCTTACGATCTGGTTTCTGCGATTAAGGACGCTGTTGACCTGCCCATCGACCTGCACACCCACTCCACCACAGGTCTTGCCTTTATGACCTACCTGAAGGCAGTTGAAGCCGGTGTTGACATCATCGACACTGCCATTTCTCCCTTCTCCGGCGGTACTTCCCAGCCTGCTACCGAGACCATGGCTTACGCGCTGCGTCAGCTGGGCTACGAGGTAGAGCTGAACGATTCCTGCACCAAGGCTATGGCCGACTACTTCAAGACCGTTCGCGACGAATTTATTGCCGACGGCACTTTGATGCCCAAGGCTCTGGCAACCGATACCCAGTGCCTGACCTATCAGGTTCCCGGCGGTATGCTGTCCAACCTCTTAAGCCAGCTGAAGCAGATGAACGCACTGGATAAGTTTGACGAAGCCCTTGCCGAGACTCCCAAGGTTCGTGCCGATATGGGTTATCCCCCGCTGGTTACTCCCACCTCTCAGATGGTTGGCGTACAGGCTGTCCGCAACGTGCTGGATGGCGAGCGCTACAAGACCGTTTCCAAGGAGATTAAGGCTTACTGCCGTGGCGAGTACGGTACTACACCTGCTCCCATTGATCCCGCCATCCGGGATATGATCCTGGCAGGCGACAGCGTTGTGGAAGGCCGTTATGCCGACACACTGTCTCCCATTGTGGAAGAAACTCGTGCAAAGCTGGGCGATTTGGCCCGTTGCGATGAGGATGTTCTGTCTTACATTGCATTCCCCAACCTGGCTGAAAAGTTCTTTGAGGACCGGAAGTCCAAGGAAGAGAACGAAGTTACCTACACCATCACCGAAGCCTAAGGAGGGATCGGTATGCTGTTTCTGACATCCGCTCCTTCTACGCTGGATAATATTCTTACCATTTGTTTGGTAGCTGTGTTGGTGTTGGTGGTGATCGCCGCCATCATCCGCAAAGCTATGCAGGATAAAAAGGATGCTGCACAGGCTGTTTCTTTTGCAGAAGCGTCTTCCGCAGCAAAGGAACTCCCCACCGCCCCCGGCAGTGCAGGCAGACTAAAGCTTTACAATGTAGAGCCTAAGACTGCCGCTATGGTAATGGCCATTGTGGCTGATAAAATGGGCAAGCCCATTAACGAACTGCGTTTTATTTCCATTAAGGAGGTTCAGTAATCATGAAATATAAAGTAACTCTCAACGGCCGTACCTACGAGGTCGAGGTCGAAGCCGGCAAGGCAATGCTGCTGGCTGAATATGAAGCGATCGCACCTGCCGCTCCTGCTGCACCTGCCGCTCCTGCTGCACCTGCCGCTCCTGCTGCACCTGCCGCTCCTGCTGCACCTGCCGTTACCGGCGCGGGCGAAGTTATCTCTGCCCCCATGCCCGGTACAATCATTAAGATATGTGTTTCTGCCGGTCAGGCTGTAAAGGCAGGCGCTGTATTGGTTGTTCTGGAAGCTATGAAGATGGAAAACGACATCACAGCTCCCAAAGACGGCACAATTACTCAGGTTGTTACCTCTAAGGGTGCTTCCGTTTCCTCCGGTGATCCCCTGGTCGTTATCGGCTAAGGAGGATTTATATGGAAATTTTGTACGAGAATCTGCTGGATTTCCAATGGCAGGACATTGTTATGATCCTGCTGGGCTGCCTGCTGATCTATCTCGCCATCAAGAAAGAAATGGAGCCTTCTCTGCTGCTGCCTATGGGTCTTGGCACAATTCTTGTCAATATTCCCGGCTCCACAGCGCTGACAGGTCCCATCGCAGAGCTTTATAGCGCAGGTATTGCCAACGAGCTATTTCCGCTGCTGCTGTTTATCGGCATTGGCGCTATGATTGACTTTGGCCCGCTGCTGACAAACCCCAAGCTGATGCTCTTTGGCGCAGCTGCGCAGTTTGGTATTTTCTTTACGCTCTGTATGGCAAGCATCTTCTTCCCCGATTTCCGGGACTATTTCTCCATTGCCATCATTGGCGCGGCTGACGGCCCTACCTCTATTGCCGTTGCCAACGCCCTGGGCTCCAACTATGTTGGCGCAATTACCGTTGCGGCTTATTCCTACATGGCGCTGGTGCCTGTCATTCAGCCCCCGGTTATCAAGGCGCTGACTACCAAAAAAGAGCGTATGATCCGGATGCCTTACGAGCAGAAGTCTGTTTCCAAGACCACCCGCATTATGTTCCCCATCATCATCACCGTTGTTGCCTCTGCCATCGTTCCCGATGCCACCGCGCTGATTGGTTTCTTGATGTTCGGTAACCTGATTCGGGAGTGCGGCGTTCTGGACAGCCTGTCCGAAACCGCGCAGAATGTGCTGGCAAACCTGATTACCATTTTCCTGGGTATCTCCGTTGCTTTTAATATGACTGCTGACAAGTTCCTGCAGGTCGACACCCTGCTCATTATGGGTCTGGGTCTTATCGCTTTCATTGTGGACACTGCCGGTGGCGTGCTGTTTGCAAAGCTGGTCAATGTCTTCTCCAAGACAAAGATCAATCCTATGATTGGTGCAGCCGGTATTTCCGCATTCCCTATGTCCGGCCGTATTGTTCACAAGATGGGTCTTGCCGAAGATCCCCAGAACCACCTGCTGATGCACTCTATCGGTGTTAATGTTTCCGGCCAGATTGCATCTGTTATCGCCGGCGGTATTATTCTCAATATCGCTGCCAAGCTGATGAGAGGTTAATATGATGCATTTTCTTTCTGATACTGCAGTCAATCTGCAATTTAACCTCTTTGCTTTTGTTGAGAATTTGCAGTATATGGGCGTTGGTATGCTGGTGATTTTCGTGGTTATCGGAATTATCGTCGGCACAACTATGCTGATTAACTGGCTGTTTTCTGAAAAGTAACTTACTCCGGGGAATCAACCCAGAGGTTGATTCCTCGTTACTCTACCCCTAAGGAGGGTCTCCTATGCCTGATATTACAATTGGTCAAGCCGGTGTTTACGCGCTGCTCGGTTATGCCGTTGTTTTTGCCGGACTGATCGCACTTATGCTTGTTACCATCCTTTTCGGTAAGCTGTTTACTATGAAAAAGGAAGAAAAAGCCCCTGTTCTCCCTGCTGAGACTGCCGTTCCTGTTCCCGCTGTTGCCCCCGGCACAGCCGGCAAACTGAAGCTTTATAATGTAGATCCTAAAACTGCCGCTATGATTATGGCCATCGTTGCAGACAAGATGGGTAAACCCATCAACGAATTGCGCTTTCTTTCCATTAAGGAGGTGGCAGAATGAATATCGGTGAAATTCTTTTGAAGCTGTGGAACGACAGCGGTTTTGCTTATATCTTCGCCCACTTTGCAAATGGTGGATGGCAGAACTTTGTTATGATCATTATCGGCTGTGTGCTTTTGTACTTAGCCATCGTAAAGAAATTTGAGCCACTGCTCCTTTGCGGCATTGCTTTTGGCTGTATTCTTACCAATCTGCCCGGCGCCGGTCTATACAACCAGGAGCTTTGGAACAACTTTATGACCGAAGGTCACGAAGCTTACCACAGCTACGGCACCATCTTAAAAGAAGGCGGTCTTTTAGACTTCTTCTACATCGGCGTTAAGACCAGTATTTATCCTTGTCTGATCTTTATGGGTGTTGGTGCAATGACCGACTTTGGTCCTCTGCTCTCTAACCCCAAGAACCTGCTTTTAGGCGCTGCTGCCCAACTTGGCGTGTTTGTTGCCTTTTTTGCCGCCAAGGCTTCCGGTGTCTTTACCACTCTGGAGGCTGCCGCCATTGGTATCATCGGCGGCGCAGACGGTCCTACCGCCATCTTCCTCACCTCTCAGCTTGCCCCCCATCTTTTGGGCGCAATTGCGGTAGCAGCCTATTCCTACATGGCGCTGATTCCTATGATCCAGCCCCCCTTTATGAAGCTGCTTACCACTCCCGAGCAGCGCAAGATTAAGATGGAGCAAACCCGTACCGTTTCCAAGACCGAAAAGATCGTGTTTCCTATCGTGGTAACCCTTTTCGTAGCTCTGCTCCTGCCCGATACTGCGCCTCTGATCGGTTGCTTGATGTTGGGTAACCTCTTAAATGAAACCGGTGTTACCGAGCGTCTTTCTAACACTGCACAGAATGCCCTGATGAACATTGTTACTATCCTGCTGAGTACCTCCGTTGGCGCAACGATGGTGGGCTCCAATTTCCTTACCGGTCAGACACTACTGATCATTGTTTTGGGTGTCGTTGCCTTTATTCTCTCCACCTGCGGTGGTCTGCTGGGCGGCATTATGCTGTGCAAGATCACAAAGGGTAGGGTAAACCCCCTTATCGGTTCTGCCGGTGTTTCTGCCGTACCTATGGCTGCCCGTGTTGCCAATAAAGAAGGTCAGAAGGCGAACCCCTCCAACTTCCTGCTGATGCACGCAATGGGCCCCAATGTGGCCGGTGTTATCGGCTCCGCCATCGCAGCCGGTTTCCTGCTGAGCGTATTTGGCGGTTAATTACAAAGCCAATCCCTCACCGTAAGGTGGGGGATTATGCTATTCGTAGCCTCGTTAGAATTCGTAGGGGTCGATGCCCACATCGACCCGCGGGCGGATGTAGGCATCCGCCCCTACATTACGGATTGTCATTTACGCAAAAAGAGCAAGCGTTCAAGAAACACTTGCTCTTTTTATTATCTTAATCGCTTCTCCAATGTGGAAGAAGAAAGCTCTGTAAGATGCACCTTATGAAAGCCGTACTCGGTAGTCAGCAGAAAAGATTTCGGCAGACCATCACAAGGGATTACTTGACCATTATCTTCCGCTTTCTTCAGAAAATCCCGGGTTCTGTGGGAAGTAGAGGTGTTATCCATATCAAAAATTCCGATAATGGAGGTATCTCTCACAGCCATATCGTTTCCTATTGACAGGTACATACAATTTTCTCCCTAATACACCCTTTTTTATGTGGTTACCAATAAAAACTGAAACATTCTATTGACTTTCGGCAAAGCGGGCCGGGACGGGTACATAGGGGAGGGCGGCTTTGTTTGCGGGAGCAAACAACTCAGCGCCTCCTCTATGGCGCATTCTTTGGGTACTTTCTTGGTGAAACAAGAAAGTACCGCCCCCGGCAGGGACTCTCCTGTTGCGGTTCCCAATAAAATCATCGGGCTTGCGCTTATCCTCGATTTTATCGACCGCAGCCACTCGCTCCGCTCCCCGGAGAGAAAGTATGACCGCACTGGCTCGCAATGACATCAGCATTTATACAAATTTCTTGCTTTCCGCAACTGCCAGCTCATCGCAGCGGTTGTTGTAGGGGTTTTCTGCGTGGCCTTTGACCCAGTGGTAATGCATCTGGTGTTTTTCTGTTAAATTGAGGAGTTCTTCCCAAAGGTCGGGATTTAATGCCGGCTTTTTGTCAGCCTTTTTCCAGCCGTTTTTCTGCCAGCCGACTGCCCAACCCTTAGAAAGCCCATCAATCACATACTTACTGTCGGAATACAGCTCTACCACACAGCTTTCCTTCAAAGCAGAAAGCCCCCGAATGACCGCCGTCAGCTCCATCCGGTTATTGGTGGTGCTTGCCTCTCCGCCGGACAGCTCTTTTTCCGTGCCTTTGTAAATGAGGATGGCACCCCAGCCACCGGGGCCGGGGTTACCGGAGCAGGCACCGTCTGTATACAACTCTACCTGCTTCAATTTTCGCTCTCCTCTTCCTGAGGAACACGCTCAATAGATACCAAGGCTTTCCCTTCCTCGATGCGCATAATGATAACACCCTGCACATCCCGCTTGTAAATATTGATGGTATTGGCAGGTACACGGATAATCACGCCGCCGTTTTCGATCAGCATAACATCGTCCGTATCCTGCACTACCCGACAACCGGAAACTTTACCGGTTTTCGGGGTAATGTTGTAGTTTTTGAGGCCCTTACCGCCACGGGTTTGGGGTGCTTTCTCACCATCAGGACCTGTACGAAGGTATTCGCTTAGCTCTGTTCGCTTACCATAGCCGTTTTCTGTTACGGTAAGCAGCGTCGTACCTTCCTCGGCCTTTTCTGCGCCGATGACCTGATCGCCGTCGCCGAGCAGAATGCCGCGAACGCCGGTAGCATCACGACCCATAGGCCGGACATCGTTTTCGTTGAAGCAGATAGCCATACCGTCTGCCGTTGCGAGAATAATATTGTCATCGCCGTTTGTGCGGATTACATTGATGAGGTGATCACCCTCGTCCAATGTAATGGCACGAATACCGGTTTTTCTGCGGGTACTCAGCGCAATAAAGGGGATCCGCTTGACTGTACCCTTTCGGGTTACCATCATCAGGTATTCATTCTCGTGGAACTCTCGGGTAATAACCATTGCCGTAACCTTTTCGCCGGGCTCAAGAGGCAAAATGTTTACGATAGCAGTACCACGGGCAGTTCTGCCTGCCTCGGGGATCTGGTAGCCCTTTCTGTGGTGGACACGCCCCATATCCGTAAAGAACAGCATATGATCGTGGGTAGATGCCACATTCAAGCTCTTGACATAGTCCTCATCCTTGAGGTTCTGGGCGTTGACACCACGGCCACCGCGCGCCTGGGTGCGGTAGGTATCAACCGGCATACGCTTTACATAGCCCTGGTTAGACAGAGTAAAGGCACAGGTTTCCTCTTCAATCAGGTCTTCAATGTCGATCTCGTCCTCGATATCCTGAATTTCCGTTTTCCGTTCATCGCCGAACTTATCCCGAATAGCAATCAGCTCCTCACGAAGCACAGATTGCAGTTTTTCCCGGTTATTCAGCAGATCCAGATAATAAGCGATCTTCTCCTGCAATTCATCATACTCAGCCTGCAGTTTTTCTCTGTCAAGTCCCTGCAAGGCCTTCAAACGCATATCTAAGATCGCCTGCGCCTGCACCTCATCCAAGCCGAAACGCTCGCAGAGCCGTTCCTTTGCGTCGTCATAAGCAGAGCGGATAATGCGGATGACCTCGTCAATATTATCCTGAGCAATCAACAGACCTTCCAGTAAATGGGCGCGTTCCCGAGCCTTTTTCAGGTCAAATTCTGTCCGGCGGGTCAGCACTTCCATCTGGAAGGTGAGATATTCGTCGATAATCTGCCGCAAGGACAGAATTCTGGGCTGCTTTTGGTCGTCCACCAGCGCCAGCATAATAATACCAAAGCTGCTTTGCAGAGCGGTCTGCTTAAATAGAGTGTTGAGTACAACTTGGGGATTGGCATCCTTCTTCAGCTCAATGACAATCCGCATACCGTTGCGGTCGGTCTCATCACGGAGATCGGAAATGCCCTCCAAACGCTTGTCCTTTACCTGATCGGCAATATTTTTGATTAGCTGACGCTTATTGACCTGATAGGGAAGCTCGGTAACGATAATTCTGGTTCGATCGCTGCCAAAAGTCTCAAATTCTGCCCGGGCGCGAACAACCAGCTTACCACGGCCGGTGGCATAGGCCGCCCGGATACCACTGCGACCCATAATTATACCGCCGGTAGGGAAGTCAGGGCCGGTAATATGCTCCATCAGGTCGATGGCAGTTATTTCCGGATCATCCATTACCGCCACGCAGGCATTGATGACTTCTGTCAGGTTATGGGGCGGAATATTGGTGGCCATACCAACGGCAATACCGGAAGAGCCGTTTACCAGCAAATTGGGGAAACGGCTGGGAAGTACCCGGGGCTCTTTTCGAGACTCGTCAAAGTTGGGATCCCAGTTTACCGTATCCTTTTCAATATCCCGGAGCATCTCATTGGAGAGCTTACTCATTCTGGCTTCCGTATAACGGTAAGCTGCCGGGGGGTCGCCGTCCACAGAACCGAAGTTGCCATGGCCGTCCACCAGCATATAGCGCATAGAGAAATTTTGGGCAAGACGCACCATTGCGTCATATACAGAGCTATCACCGTGGGGGTGGTATTTACCCAGCACATCACCGACACAGGTTGCGGACTTCTTAAAGGGCTTATCGGAAGTCAGGCCGGATTCGTACATCGTGTACAGAATACGGCGGTGGACAGGCTTCAGACCGTCCCTGACATCGGGAAGGGCGCGGCCTACGATGACGCTCATAGCGTATTCAATATAGGATTTTTCCATTTCCTCAACCAGATTGGATTGGGTAATGGACTGTTCCGGGAACATAATGTCTTCCGGCTTATAATCACGATTATGCTTTGCCAAAGTATGCTCCCTCCTTAAATATCAATGTTAATGGCGTATTTTGCGTTCTTTTCGATCCATTCCTTACGGGGTTCTACCTGCTCACCCATCAAAACGGAGAAAATCTCGTCTGCCCGCTGGGCATCCTCCAAGGTAATGCGGCGGAGTGTACGGGTGGTAGGGTCCATTGTAGTTTCCCACAGCTCATGGGGATCCATTTCACCCAAGCCCTTAAACCGGGAAATTTCAACCTTTGCGTTACTTTCACCACGCATTTCCGCAGAAATCATATCTCTCTGCTCATCCGAGTAGGCCACGCGCTCAGTCTTTCCCCGTTTCAGCTTATAAAGAGGGGGCACAGCGGAATACACATAGCCGTTTTCAATCAGCGGCTTCATATAACGGAAGAAAAATGTCAGAAGCAGGGTACGGATATGGGCGCCGTCCACGTCAGCATCGGACATAATGATGATTTTGTGGTAGCGCAGACGGGAAATATCAAAGTCCTCACCGATACCGCCACCCAAGGCAATAATCAGGGGAGAGAGCTTGTCATTGCCGTAAATTTTGTCAGCTCTCGCCTTTTCTACATTGAGCATTTTACCCCACATTGCCAGAATTGCCTGGAAGCGGGAATCTCTACCCTGAATGGCAGAGCCTGCAGCGGAGTCGCCCTCGACGATGTACAGTTCGCACAAAGAAGGGTCTTTTTCATTGCAATCCTGCAATTTATCAGGCATACCGCCGGATTCCAGTCCTGTTTTACGGCGGGCATTTTCTCTTGCCTTGCGGGCAGCTTCTCTTGCCCGGTTTGCCATCATCGCCTTTTCTAAGATAATCTTAGCCGTAGCGGGATGCTCCTCAAAGTAGGTGGCCAGCTGATCTCCTACAATCTGCTCCACAAGGGTACGGATATAGGCGTTACCCAGCTTTGCTTTCGTCTGACCCTCAAACTGGGCATCCGTCAGCTTTACGGAAATAATGGCAGAGATACCTTCCCGACAATCCTCGCCGGAAACCTTATCATCGCCCTTAATAATGCCGGTTTTTATGCCATAGTTATTGAGAACTCTGGTCAGCGCTGTCTTAAAACCGGTCTCGTGCATACCACCCTCGGGGGTACGCACGTCGTTGGCAAAGGACTGGATATTTTCATTGTATCCGTCGTTATACTGCAGGGCGATTTCCGCAGAGGCATCGTCTTTATTACCGGACATATAGATAACATCGTTATGCACAACGGTTTTCTTCTCGTTGGTCCAGCGGACAAATTCCCGGATACCGCCCTCATAACGCATTGTCTCGGAAACCGGCTCTTCGCCCCGGTTATCGGAAATGGTAATGCCTAGACCGGCATTCAAGAAGGCTTCCTCACGCATACGGGCGTGGAGAATTTCATAGGAGTAGACAATCTCGTCGAACATCTCCGGGTCAGGCTGGAAGGTAACCTCTGTGCCGGTTTTATCAGTTTTACCGACAATGCGCATCTCCTGGGTAATATGACCGCGGGCAAATTTCATCTCGTAAATATTGCCGTTTTTAAATACACGGGCAGTGAGGCTTTCACTCAGCGCATTTACAACAGACGCACCAACGCCGTGCAGACCGCCGGAGACCTTATAACCGCCACCGCCGAACTTACCACCGGCGTGAAGCACCGTAAATACAACCTCCAAAGCCGGCTTTCCGGTCTGGGGCTGAATATCTACAGGAATACCACGGCCGTTGTCGGTAACGGTAATGGAGTTACCGGGGTTAATGGTAACATTAATATGATCACAGTAGCCGGCCAGCGCTTCGTCGATAGAGTTATCCACGATCTCATAAACCAGGTGGTGCAGACCGGAGCTGGATGTAGAGCCGATATACATACCAGGTCTTTTGCGAACAGCCTCCAAGCCTTCCAAAACCTGAATCTGTTCACCGCCGTATTCCTGTGTTACTTTTGTTTCTTCAGACATAATTTTACTCCTGTCTTAAAAAATCTCAATAAAAGGGAAAAACTATAAAAAGTATGTCATTGCGAGGCGCGTAGAGCCGTGGCAATCTCCTGGTATAATCCTTCATTACAGTATACTGTTATATAGATCTATCCATTGTGGATTTGCTTGTATAATTAGGGATGTTTTTCGGTCTCTCGACCAACTCTTAATCTGCTTTTCCCGTGCAATTGCTGATTTTACATCAGAAGTATCTTCAAAATAAACCAATTTGTTCACTTTATACTTTGATGTAAAACTATTCTTATCAAAACTATGTTTATGCTCATAAACCCGACGCACTAACTCATTAGTAACTCCGGTATATAACACAGTTCCATATTTGTTTGTTAGAATATACACATAGTATTTCATAAGCAAAAATCATAAACTCTGCCGGGAGATTGCCACGCCCCTTCGGGGCTCGCAATGACAATCAAATTTTGACATTTCCCTTCTCAATTTGGATTTTTTTACCCAATTTGGTAAACCGGCCCGGCTCACAGCAGGTAATAAAGACCTGACCGCCGGTAATTTGATTGAGAATAAAGTCCTGCCGACCGGCATCCAATTCGGAAAGTACATCATCAAGCAGTAATACCGGCATTTCACCGCTTTCCCGCTGCATCAACTCCCGCTGGGCAAGCTTTAAGCTGATGGCCGCTGTCCGCACCTGACCTTGAGAACCAAAAGTCTTGACGGAAAGTCCGGAAAGAGTAACATCAAAGTCATCCTTGTGGGGACCGGTCAGGCACTGCATACTCTCCAGCTCCGCCCGATAATGGCTTTCTAAGTGGCTTTGCAAATCCTCTTGCAGCACGTTTAATGGTGCAAAGGGGTCTTTTACCGTGGAAACGGTGTGATAAGTAAGGGAAAAGTCCTCTTTTCCGTCGGAAAATTGCCCGTGATAGATTTTCGCTGCTGCCCCAAGTCCCTCAAAAAATCGAGCGCGATAAGATATCAGCAGCGCACCTACCTGACAAAGCCGGGCATTATACTCCGGCAGAATCTCCAAAAGAGACGGATTTTCAAAGCGATCCTTGAGAATTCGGCTTTTCTGCTCCAAAATGCGATTATATTCCGTCAGCGCCGCTTCATAATTTGGACGCAGTTGGCATAGCGCCATATCTGCCAAACGCCGGCGGGGGGAAGCGCCGGTTTTGAGCACCATCAAATCCTCCGGGCAGAACAGCACCGTCTGCAAAACACCGCTAATCTCACCGCCGGTCTTTTTCTTGACGCCGTTGCAAAAAAGCTGCCGGGGACGGCTACCCACAAACAACAGCCAGCGCAGACTTTGCTCCCGTTCCTGAGAAAAAACTTTTCCGCTGATTTCGCAAAAATCTGCCTCTAAACGCACTAATTCTGCGTTTTTTTGGGCACGAAAGCTCTTTCCAGACCCTAAATAACCGATGGCTTCTATGAGATTGGTCTTTCCTTGGGCATTATCGCCTACAATCAAATTGACTTCTGGCGAAAAATCTAAGGAAAGTGTCTCATAATTCCGAAAATCCCGGAGGGAGATATTATACAGCTGCATGGATAGAAATCAGATAGCTCTGCCCATTGAAGCTAAACACATCACCGGGATAAAGCTTTTTGCCACGCATAGTACAAATTTCACCGTTTACCAAA
>SVKZ01000019.1 GCA_015068165.1 Oscillospiraceae bacterium | reverse complement strand
CGTAATGCTGCTGGCAGACGGCACGATGGGTCAGATGATGGAGCCCGTTACCCTGCCTGAGCCTCAGGCAATTAAGGAAGCCCCCGAATGGGCAACCGTTGGCACCAAGTGCCAGCGAAAGCACAACATTGCAAACTCCCTGTACCTGTCTCCCGCCGAGCTGGAGCAGCTGAACTTCCAGCGCTTTGAGCGTTATGGGGAAATCGAAAAGAACGAGTGCCTGTGGGAAGAGTATATGATGGAGGATGCCGAGTACTGCGTAGTTTCCTGCGGCATTACAGCAAGAGTTGCAAGAAATGCCATCCTGGAAGCCCGGGCAAAGGGCATTAAAGTGGGTATGATCAGACCCATCACCTTGTGGCCCTTCCCCAAAGCGCCTTTGGCTGCCGCGGCCCAGAAGGTCAAGGCATTCCTCACTGTGGAACTGAGTATGGGTCAGATGGCAGAGGATGTAGCCCTTGCCATCGGGTGCAAGAAGCCTATGTTTGCCTGTAACCGTGTTGGCGGTATGATTCCCGCCCCCGAGGAAGTGCTGGCAAAAATCGAGGAAATGGCAAAGTAAGGAGGTAGGAGAAATGGTTGTATTTGATAAACCCAAAGCACTGACAGATACTGTGCTTCACTACTGCCCCGGCTGTACCCACGGCATTATTCACCGCCTGGTTGCCGAGGTTATGGACGAATTGGGCATCGAGGGCAAGACCGTTGGTGTCGCCCCTGTTGGCTGCTCCGTTCTTGCTTATAATTACTTCGCCTGCGACATGGTAGAAGCCGCCCACGGCAGAGCCCCCGCGGTTGCCACCGGCATTAAGCGGTCGCTGCCTGAAAATGTGGTCTTTACCTATCAGGGCGACGGCGACCTTGCCTCCATCGGTATGTGTGAAACCGTTCACGCAGCCGCAAGAGGGGAGAACATCACCGTTATTTTCATTAACAACGCTATTTACGGTATGACCGGCGGTCAGATGGCACCTACCTCTCTCATCGGACAGGTAACCCAGACCTCTCCCTACGGAAGAAACGCAGAGACCCAGGGCTATCCCATCCGGGTCTGCGAAATGCTTGCCACTTTGGACGGTCCTGCTTATTTGGAGCGTGTTACCGTCAACAATGTGAAAAATGTAAATAAAGCCAAAAAGGCGATTAAAAAGGCTTTCCAAAACCAGCTGGACGGCAAGGGCTTCTCTTTGGTTGAGGTTCTGTCCTCCTGCCCCACCAACTGGGGTATGACTCCCCAAAAGGCGCTGGAGTGGATCGACGAAAAGATGATTCCCCAGTACCCCTTGGGTGTGTACAAGGATAAGGAGGCCTGAAAATGAGAGAAAATCAAATTATTATCGCCGGTTTTGGCGGTCAGGGACTGCTCTTTTCCGGTAAGGTGCTGGCTTATGCCGGTATGATGGAGGGTCGGTATCTTAGCTGGCTTCCGTCTTACGGACCTGAAATGCGTGGTGGTACGGCCAACTGTAACGTCATCCTCAGCGACCGGGAGGTAGGCTCTCCTATCGTTACAAAGCCGGATATTCTGATGGTAATGAACGGCCCGTCGCTGGATAAGTTTGAAAAGGACGTCCAGCCCGGCGGCAAGATTTTTATTGACAGCTCTCTCATTACCCGGAAGGTAGAGCGCACCGATGTGCAGGCTTACTATATCCCCGCCACCGCAATGGCACGGGAGATGGGCGCACCGGGGCTTGCCAATATGGTACTGCTGGGCGCATTGGTGAAAGCCACCGGCTGTGTTACCGACGATGGCTTGGATGCAGGCCTTATTAAGGTTATTCCTGCCCGGAAGGCGGATATGCTGGACATTAACCGCAAGGCCTTAAAGGCCGGTATGGACGCGCTGTAAGAGATTTCAAAGCGGCTATCGTCCCAACCTTCCCCTTTGGGGAAGGTGGCAGCCCATAAGGGCTGACGGATGAGGTAAATGAAAATGGTCGTCATTATGAGGCATCGTTTTTTTTTCCTGCATTTTATAACCTCACCCGTCAAAAATCGAAGATTTTTGACACCCTCCCCAAAGGGGAGGGTTATCTCCTAAGAGAGCAGCGAAATCTTTTGTAACCTGGAAAGAAGGAAAATAATATGATTTACGATATTAAAATTGAAAAAACCACCGCCCCGAAGGCAAAGCCCCAGGATGAAAGCAAGCTGGGCTTCGGCAAAATCTTCACAGACCATATGTTTTTGATGGACTATGCTCAGGATAAGGGCTGGTACAACGGCCGCATCGTGCCCTTTGGCCCTATCCCCCTGCACCCGGCCTCTACCGTACTGCATTACGGTGCGGAGATTTTCGAGGGTATGAAGGCCTACCGTGCATTCGACGGTTCTATCCGGATGTTCCGTCCTATGGAGAACATTAAGCGGCTGAATAACAGCGCCGAGCGCCTTTGCCTGCCTGAACTTGACGAAGAGGGCGCACTGCACATCTTAAACACCATAGTGGAGCTGGAAAAGGACTGGGTGCCCCACAGCGACGGTACTTCTCTTTACATCCGTCCGTTCTTATTTGGCAATGACCCCCATCTGGGTGTCCATGCTGTGAAGGAAGCCACTTTTGCGGTGATTTGCTCTCCCGTTGGCGCTTACTATGCCGAGGGCATTAACCCCGTCAAAATCGCCATTGAGGCGCAGGACGTCCGTGCAGTCCGCGGCGGCACAGGCTACGCCAAGTGCGGCGGCAACTACGCGGCTTCTCTCCGTGCCGGTCAGCGGGCGGAGGAGCAGGGCTATACCCAGGTACTGTGGCTGGACGGCGTGGAGCGTAAGTACATCGAAGAGGTGGGCGCTATGAACGTTATGTTCAAAATCAGCGGTAAAATCGTTACCCCGGCGCTGTCCGGCTCGATTCTCCCCGGTATCACCCGGAAATCCTGTATCGAACTGCTCCGGGATTGGGGCTATGAGGTGGAGGAAAGACCCATTTCCGTGGACGAGCTGTTCGCCGCCGCAGCTGACGGCTCTTTGGAAGAGGCCTGGGGCACAGGTACGGCCGCTGTGGTATCCCCCATCGGTCAGCTCTTCTATCAGGGAACTGCTTACACTCTGTGCGACGGCAAAATCGGCGAGGTAGCGCAAAGGCTGTACGACAACCTCACCGGCATTCAGTGGGGCAAACTCCCCGACGCCCACGGTTGGAGCTACAAGGTCTGCGAATAAAACAAAACAAAAAGACCGCACAGTGTGCGGTCTTTTTAATTGCTTAAAGAAAACCGCCAGCACGGTGAAGTTGTAAGAGAAAGGTAGACAACATGGTGGTTTTCCATGTGTCTACCTTTCTCTTACAACTTCACACGGCCGGTGGTTATGATTATATTTTGAGTTGGGCAATAAAGCCGGGGTCTGTGCCGCAGCAGCCGCCAACCAGCGTTGCGCCCATTTGGCGGCAATCGGCGATAATTGCGGCAAATTCCTCTTTTTCCATAGGGTAGTGGGGAATTTTATCTTCTCCGATTATGGGATTTCCTGCGTTGGGCTTGCAGATCAGCGGTCCGCGGACATATCTGCGCAGCTTCGATACAAGACCTGCGGTCATACAGTCAGCGGCGACACAGTTAAAGCCAACGGCAGCTGCGCCCATTTCTTCCAATTCCTGTAACACAGGCCCGGCGGGCATACCGGATAAGAGGGAGGCATCGGGCTGCATAGTAAAAGTGTACATCACGGCTCCTGCACCTTCCAATTCCGCGGCGGTGAGGATGGCTTCCGCTTCCTGAGGGTACATCAGGGTTTCTGCAGCCAGTAAATCTGCGCCGCCGTCCGTAAGCCCCCGGATCTGCCGGCGGTAGTTTTCCACAAGGAGATCAAAATTACCTTTATCAAAGCTGTCCGTAAAGGCGGCAAGGGTGGTCAGATTGCCTGCTACCAAAACATCGGGAGATACGGAGCGGGTAAGGCGCACCAAACGGGCATTGATGTCTTCGGTTTTATCTTCCAGACCGTGGGAAGCAAGGGCGACGGGTTGCGCCTGAAAGGTGGGCGCATAGAGAATCTGGCTTCCGGCTTCGGCATAGGCCCTTTGCAAAGAAAGCAGCGCCTCAGGATGGTCTAAAACCCACAGCTCGGTAGGAACGCCCCGGGGCATACCCGCTTTCATAAGGTTTGAACCGGTAGCACCGTCCAAAAGAAAAAGCCCTTCGGAAATCTTCTTGTGCAATTCCTGTTTTGTCAGCATTTAGCCACCTCCTTCTGTTTTTTTGTTATTATAGCCATAGAAAGATAAAAATGCAACTATTCAGGCTATCTTGACGGAAGAAAAGAATTCTGTTAAAATGACTTTTATAACAAAAATGGAGGGTTTTCCTGTGAAAAAGACTGTTTTAAGAGAATATGCCCGGCTGATTGCCCGTGTTGGCGCCAATGTGCAGAAGGGACAGACCGTTATTGTACACGCAGGACTGGATCAGCCGGAGTTTGTGGAATTGCTTGTTGACGAGTGCTACAAGTGTAAGGCGAAGGAAGTTATCGTAGAGTGGAGCTATCAGCCCCTTGCAAAGCTGCACTACCGCCACCAGAGCGTTAAGAATCTGGGCTCTGTTACCGAGTGGCAGAAGGCAAGACTTCAGCATTACTGCGATATTAACCCCGCCCGTATTCACCTGACCTCTGCTGACCCCGATGGTCTGAAGGGTATCAATATGGGGAAAATGGCAAAGGCTCGCCAGATGTCTTACCCCATTGTAAAGCCCTATAACGATAAGCTGGACGGTATGCAGCAGTGGTGTATTGCCGCTGTTCCCGGCAAGGCTTGGGCAAAGAAGGTGTTCCCAGGGGAGCGCACCTCCGTTGCGGTTGAAAAGCTGTGGGAGGCAATTCTTGCCACTTCCCGTGTCTGCGAGGACTCCATCGCTGCTTGGAACGAGCATAATGCCGACCTGCAGGCTCGCTGCGCGTATCTGAACAACCTGGGAATCCGGAAGCTCCACTACACTGCCGACAACGGCACAAATCTAACTGTTGGTATGATCTCCGAGGCTGTTTTCTGCGGCGGCGGGGAAACTGCCAAGACCGGTATTTTCTTTAACCCAAACATCCCCACGGAGGAGTGCTTCATTTCTCCCAAGAAGGGGGAAGCAGAGGGTATTGTCTATGCCACCAAGCCCTTGTCCTATCAGGGTCAGCTGATCGAAAACTTCTGGATGCGCTTTGAAGGCGGCAAGGCCGTTGAGGTTGGCGCCGAGAAGGGGCAGGAGCTGCTGCAGCAGATGGTTACGATGGACGAGGGTGCAGGCTATTTGGGCGAGTGTGCTTTGGTTCCCCAGACCAGCCCCATAAATAAGACCGACCTGCTGTTCTATAACACTTTGTTCGACGAAAATGCCGTCTGCCATCTGGCGGTAGGTCGCGGCTTTAACGATACCATCCGCGGCTATCACGAAAAGACAAATGAAGAGTGTAAGGCCCTGGGCATCAACGAGTCTATGATTCACGTGGACTTTATGATCGGCTGCGACAGTATGAATATTGACGCTACCTGCGCTGACGGCAAGGTCGTTCCCATCTTCCGGAAGGGCAACTGGGCATTTTAATTGAAAATTTCCGAAAAAAACAAAAAAAGTGCTTGCATTTTATGAAAGCTTATGTTATGATATGCGGGCGATTGAAGATTGCTCGGGTTATTATGCCCTTTTAGCTTAGGAGAAAGAGGTGAACGAAATGAAGGAAGGCATCCATCCCAACTACGAACAGACAACCATTCGCTGCAACTGCGGTAACACCTTTACCTGCGGTTCCACTAAGAAGGAGATCCGTGTTGAGATCTGCTCCAAGTGCCACCCTTTCTATACCGGCAAGCAGAAGCTGGTTGACACCGGTGGACGTGTCGATCGTTTCAACAAGAGATTTGGTCTGAAGTAAGAATGAAATTCGCACCGCGTTTGCGGTGCGAATTTTTTTTAATTTTCCGTGAAAGCTTGAGAAAGCAGGGGAAAATGTGATATACTATAAAAAACAGTATAATGGGAGGAAGTGGACCTATGCAAGAGAACCTTGACCGGGCTGTGCAGGAGCGGGCGGTGCTGGTTGGCCTGAGCGCGGACTGTTTTACAAAGGAACAAAACGCCACCGACGAAACCTTGGAAGAACTGGAGGCTCTTTTGGAGACCGCCGGCGGTTTTTGCACAGGCAAAATCCTCCAAAATCGCCATACCCCCGATGCCCATAGCTTTATCGGCGAGGGTAAGGCGGAAGAGGTGCGTATGCTCATTGAAGCTACCGAGGCGACAATGGCGGTATTTGACAACGAGCTTTCTCCCGGCAATATCCGGGCATTAGAGGAAATTTTAGGTGTTACGGTGCTTGACCGCAGCGCGCTGATTTTAGATATTTTTGCCCAGCGGGCAAAAACAAAGGAAGGTAAGCTTCAGGTGGAGCTTGCCCAGTATAAGTATTTACTGCCCAGACTTTCCGGTATGGGCAAGAGCCTTTCCCGGCAGGGCGGCGGCATCGGTACGAGAGGCCCCGGTGAAACCAAGCTGGAATCCGACCGCCGGCATATCCGGGAGCGGATTTCCCGGCTGCAGGACGAGCTTTCTCAGGTGCGGCAGGTGCGGAGTGTCCAGCGTCAGCGGCGGCAGAAAAATTCTGTGCCGGTGGTTGCCATCGTAGGCTACACCAACGCGGGAAAATCCACCCTCTTAAATCAGCTCACCGACGCAGGAATCCCTGCCAATAACCGGCTGTTTGATACTTTGGATACTACCTCCCGGCAGCTTTCTGTGTCGGATAATTTGGATGTGATTTTATCCGATACCGTCGGCTTTATTGCAAAGCTGCCCCACCATTTGGTAGATGCCTTCCGGGCAACACTGGAGGAGCTGGAATATGCGGATTTGCTGCTCCATGTGATTGACGCTTCCGACCCGGATCGGCAGGATCATATTGAGGTTGTGGAAAAGTTGATTGCAAAGCTGGCAAAGCCCGGCACACCGGTGCTTTCCTGCTATAATAAGGCCGATTTGGTAGCTGCCGAGGAAATTCCCGTCGGTCGGGATGTGGTGAAAATCTCCGCCAAGCTGGGCGTGGGGATGGATACCCTTTGCAAGGCCATTGAGGAGGCTTTGGGACACAGCTTGCACCATATTACCGTTTTGCTTCCCTATTCTATGGGCGGAGTGCTGGATACCCTCCATTCCTCTGCCCAGGTGAAACAGGTGGAATACACCCAGGACGGCATTGAGGTGGAAACGGTGGTCGATCCGGTGCTTTACGGCAAGCTCAAGGGCTATATCACAAAGGAGCACTGATATGGACGAATATTTGGTGCCTGCCGGCTACGGTGAGGACGAATTTATTGAAAAAAAGTCCCGGTTCATTGGCAGAGTATGGCTGGTAGAGACAGAGGAAGAAGCGCTGCAAAAGATTCAGGAAATGAAAAAGAAGCATTATGATGCTACCCACAACTGCTGGGCTTATGTCATACGGGACGGTGCGGTGCGTTTTTCCGATGACGGAGAGCCGGGGGGTACGGCGGGAATGCCGATGGTGCAGGTGCTGCAAAAGGAAGGACTATATAATATTGTCTGCGTGGTTACCCGGTATTTTGGCGGTACGCTGCTGGGCGCGGGCGGTTTGGTTCGGGCTTATACCAAGGGGGCAAAAATCGCTGTAGATGCTGCCGGAAAGGCAATGAAGCGGGTCTGGACAGCGTTGTACATCCCCATTCCCTATACTTACTATGAACGGGTAAAACTGGAAATTGAAGCCTTTGGCGGCATCATCCGGGATACCCAGTTTGGCGCAGATGTGGAAATTGAGGCACTTTTTGCCGAAGCCCAGGCCCAGCCCTTTGCCGACAGGCTTCGGGATATGACCGCCGGCACGGTGGAGACGATGGAACTCGGCCAAGAATACCGGGCATTCCCGGTTTGACAGGGAAATGTGCTGCCATAAATATGCAGAATTTTTTATCCCAATGGGGTGGCAAGTTCGGTAGTTTTGTGATATAATAAAAAATCACAATATAAAAACAAGAATTTTCAGAAAGGAGGCCTTTTTCGTGGCATTTCCCGCAGCATTTATTGATGAGCTGATTGCCCGCAATCCCATTGAGGATGTGGTGGGTCAGTACGTAAGTCTTAAGCGTTCCGGTGCCAATATGTTTGGACTTTGCCCCTTCCACGGAGAAAAGACGGCCTCTTTCTCTGTAGCACCCGACAAGGGTATTTACTACTGCTTTGGCTGCCATAAGGGCGGCGGCGCTATTAATTTTATGATGGAAGTGGAGGGGCTTACTTATCCCGATGCAGTGCGGGCGCTTGCCAAAAGAGCCGGTATGGATGTGCCGGAGGACGAGCAGTACCAAAGCCGCTACCGCCAGCAGGAACGCCTTTGGGCGCTGAATAAGGAAGCGGCCCGCTTTTTCCATAGCCAGCTGTATGCCCCTGTAGGCGCGCAAGGCCTCCAGTATGTACAAAAACGGGGCTTGAGCAAGGGGATTCTTACCCAGTTTGGTGTGGGCTATGCCCCTGATTCCTGGAACGCCCTTGTGGACGCTATGCGGAAAAAAGGCTACACTGATCAGGAATTACGGGATGCAGACTTAGTTGGCGAAAAGAACGGTCGGATTTATGACCGCTTCCGCAACCGGATTATGTTCCCCATTATTGACGTTCGGGGCAATGTGATCGGCTTTGGCGGCCGTGTACTGGATAACAGTACGCCTAAGTACTTAAACACCTCCGAGACCATTATTTTCAACAAGCGGAAGAATTTGTTCGGCCTGAACCTTGCCAAAAAGAGCAAGCAGGGCTTTCTGATTTTGGTGGAGGGCAACATTGATGTGATTACGCTGCATCAGTATGGCTTTGACTGCGCGGTGGCATCCCTGGGAACTTCACTTACAGAGGAACACGCGGCACTGCTCGGCCGTTATACCGAGCAGGTGGTGCTGACCTATGACGGGGATGAAGCCGGTCAGCGGGCGGCAAAACGGGCAATTCCTATGCTGGAAAAGGTGGGAATCCGTGTAAAGGTGCTGAAAATGCGGGATGCCAAAGACCCGGATGAGTTTTTACACAAGTTTGGCCCCGATGCCTTCCGCCTTTTGCTGGAGGAGTCCGCCAACCGGGTAGACTATCAGCTTGGGGCGATTGCCTCAAAATATGATCTGAAGGACGATGACCAAAAAATCCGCTATGTTCAGGAGGCGGCAGAGCTTATTTGCACCCTGGACAGCTCCGTAAAGCGGGAGGTCTACGGCACCCGTGTGGCGGAAAAGGCTGGTATTACTGCGGAAGCTATGAAGCTGGAAGTGAACAAAGCCTTTAAGCGCCGCATTGCCATTGAAAAAAAGAAACAGGAAAAGATTGACCTTGCGCCGGCGCAGGCGTTGCAGCCGAAACTGCGGTCTGTGCGGTATCAGAATATGAAATCGGCAATGGCAGAGGAAGCCATTATCGGAAAAGCTTTGCGGCAACCTACGCTGTTGGCTTCTGCACCTCAGCTCTCCGGGCAGGATTTCTCCGTTGTCCTTTTAGGCAATGTCTATGACCAGCTCAAGGGCCGCTATGACCGGGGCCTGGAAGTGTCTCTGGGTGTGTTAGGCGACTTGACCGCAGAGGAAATGAGCCACATTGCCGGAATTATGCAAAGACATCCGGAGCCGGGAAATGAGGAAGCCTTTTTGGATTGCGTAAAGATTGTTCTGCATGAAAAACAGGCGGCAGCCGTCAGCACCGATGAGGATTTGTTGGCACTGCGAAACAAGATGAAAGAAAGTAAAGGAACCAAAGGATGACCCAAGGTCTTTTAGAAAATAATCTGCCTCAAAACGATGAGGTGGGTCGTTATTTGCAGGAAATCCGCAGTTATCCCCGGCTGTCAGCCCAGGAGGAGCGGGAGCTTGCAATGGCCTGCAAGGCGGGGGATGAGGATGCTGTCCGAAAAATGGTCAGCGCTAACCTGCGTTTGGTGGTTTCTGTGGCAAGGGAATATGCAGACCGTGGTGTGCCGCTGCTGGACCTTATCCAGGAGGGCAGTATCGGTCTGTTGATTGCGGCCAAAAACTTTGACTATACCCTGCAATTCCGGTTTTCCACCTATGCCACCAAGTGGATCCGTCAGCGTATTTTGCGTTATATCGTCAACCACGCAGGACTGATTCGTGTGCCGGAGCACACCACAGATCGTGTGCGGAAGCTCCTCTATCTCCGCGGTAAGCTCCAGCTGGAGCTGCAGAGAGTACCCACGACCCAAGAGCTGGCAGAGGCAGCGGAGGTAACGGTGGAGCGGGTAACGGAGCTGCTTGGTTATGTGCCGGAAATTTGTTCTCTGGATGCCCCTGTTGGCGCAGAGGAGGACGGTACCCTTGGTATCTTTTTGGAGGATACCCAGACACCGCAGCCCTTTGAAAGTATGGTGCGCCGGGAACTGAAGGAAACCCTTGAAGAATTACTCAGCAAGTTAGAGGAACGGCAACGGCAGGTTTTGCGGCTGCGGTTTGGTATGGAGGACGGCACTTGCTACTCTCTGGAGGATATTCGGAAAATGCTGGGTGTTTCCAAGGAGCGGGTGCGGCAGATCGAACAGCAGGCCATTAAGAAATTAGGAAAAATGAGTGCCGGTTTGGGCTTGGAGGACTTTTTGGTATGAATTTGGATGTAACTTTTTCTTCTGCCCCCTGGGAGGACGAGTTGGACAAGCTGTCTGCCGGTGAAAAAATAGACGCCCTTTTACTTTTATCTTTGACAGAAGAAGATTCCCTCGAGGAAGCCTTTGAAAGGATGGAAGAAAAGGGGATTGGCTTGGATATTTTGGGAATTGACAAAATTCCCGTGTCCGATGAAACCGCAGTGCGCCTGCGTCGGGAAAAGGAGCTGGTGGAAAAGGGCGCATTGCTGACAGCCCTTTCCGATACAGACCCCTTGCGGGTGTATTTGGAGGAATTGGCGCTGATTCCGGTGGCGGGAGATTTGCAAATTTTGGCAGAGCGATATGCCGCGGGAGATGAAAGCTTGGTCTCTCGCTTAACAGATGGGATGCTCTCCGGGGTTGTGGAGAGGGCATCCGCATTGGCAGGCAAAGGCGTCCTTTTATTAGACCTCATTCAAGAGGGAAGCCTGGGCCTTTGGAAAGGTATTCTCAGCTACACAGGTGGTGATTTTGAAAGCCACTGCTATAAATGGATCGACTTTTATATGGCCCGGGAGCTGACCCGATGCGCTCGGGAGGGCGGTATCGGCGGCAAGATGCGCCAGGGTATGGAAGACTATGTGGATGCGGACCAGAAGCTACTTATGGAGTTGGGAAGAAACCCCACTGCAGAGGAAATCGGAGAAGCTCTCCACATATCTGTGGAGGAAGTAACCGCTTTTGAATCTATGCTACAGGCGGCCCGGGGAAAGTCTAAGGTAGAGGAAGAACGGGAAGAAAAGGAAGAAGACCCTGAGGATCAGCTTGCGGTGGAGGATACGGCGTATTTCCAGAGCCGTCAGCGGATCGCGGAATTGCTGGCAGAGCTGACAGAAACAGAAGCGGAGCTGTTGCGTCTGCGCTTCGGTTTGGAGGGCGGTAAGCCCTTGTCCCCTGAAGAGGCCGGCAGAAAACTGAAAATGACGCCGGAGGAAGTGTTGCGGGCGGAAGCGGCGGCATTGTCCAAACTTCGTAATAACGGATAAAGGAAGAGAGCATATGGAAAAGAAATACAGCATTGCCATCGACGGTCCTGCCGGCGCAGGCAAAAGCACCATTGCAAAGGCTTTGGCCAAGGAAATGGGCTATTATTATGTGGATACCGGCGCAATTTACCGAACCGTTGCCTATTTTTTGGATCTTTTGGGGATCAGCCCCAAGGATGCAGATGGGGTGGGGCGCTATATCGACGAGCTGACGGTGGGCATCGAATACGATGAAACCGGTAAGCAGCATATGATTATGAACGGTATGGATGTTACCGATGAGATCCGCACCCAGGACATTTCCCAAAAAGCAAGCCTGGTTTCCGCCCATAAGGTGGTTCGGGATATGCTGCTGGATATGCAGCGGGATGTGGCAAAACACAATAACGTAATTATGGACGGCCGGGATATTGGTACGGTGGTACTGCCCAAGGCCACGGTCAAGGTATTCCTGTCTGCTTCTCCCGAAATCCGGGCACAGCGCCGGACTGATGAGTTGATTGCCAAAGGTCAAAAGGCAAATTTTGAGCAAATTCTGAAAGAGATCAAGCTTCGGGACTATCAGGACAGCAACCGTCCCATTGCGCCGCTGAAGCAAGCGAAGGATGCGGTGCTGCTGGATACCTCCAATTTGGATATTGCGGGTGTCATTGCGGAAATGAAACGAATTGTAGGGGAGAAGATTCCGCTATGAGTATCCGTGTTGCGGAAAACGCCGGTTTTTGCTTTGGTGTGAGCCGGGCTGTGGAATTGGTGGAACAAGCTGCCGCTTCCGGGAAAAAGGTAGCAACTTTAGGCCCGATCATCCACAACCGCCATATGGTAGAACACTTCCGGAAAATGAACATACGGGTCATTGAAAGCCCGGAGGAGGCAGGTCCGGGTGATACGGTGGTGATCCGTTCCCACGGCGTATCACAGGCTGTGTACACCCGATTGGAGGAAACCGGCGCAGAGATTATTGATGCAACCTGTCCCTTTGTGAAACGAATCCATAATATTGTGCAGAAGGCAGAGACGGAAGGAAGACTGCCAATCATTATTGGTACACCGACCCATCCGGAGATTCAGGGCATTATCGGTTGGTGCAGTCAGTGCCAGGTGTTTGAAACCCCCGAGGAACTGGAGAATTGGGCAAAAAATCAACCAAACGGAGAAAATCTGCCAATTTGCCTTGTTTCGCAGACAACTTCCACGGAATCTTTGTGGAAAATTTGCTGTGAAATTGCAAAAAAACAGTTTACTAATCTAAAAATTTTTGATACAATATGTAAAGCGACTGAATCTCGGCAGAATGAGGCAAAGAAATTAAGTAAGATTTGTCAGGTTATGGTAGTTGTGGGCGATAGTGAAAGCTCCAATACCGGGCGCCTTGCGGCAATTTGCCGGGAGCACTGCTGGCGGGTTGCTCTGGTGGACAATGCCGGAGAATTAGACCCAGCTTTTTTCTGCGGTGCAAAAGATGTTGGAATCACTGCCGGTGCTTCGACACCTGCGTGGATTATAAAGGAGGTCAATAAGACTATGAGCGAAATTATGAATGTTGAGACTGTACAGGAGGAGAGCTTTGCAGAGCTTCTGGAGCAGTCCATCAAGACTTTAAATACAGGAGACAAGGTTGTTGGCATCGTTACCGGCATTGGTACAACGGAAGTTCAGATCGATCTGGGCACCAAGCACGCCGGCTACATTCCTTATGATGAAGTCAGTGCAGATCCCTCTGTAAAGCCCGAGGATATCCTGAAGGTGGGCGACGAGATCGAAGTGTTCGTTGTTCGGGTTAACGATCAGGAGGGCACCTGCCAGCTGTCCAAGAAGAAGCTGGACGGCATCAAGTTCTGGGACGATATGGCTGTGGCCTGCGAAGAGAAGACCACTATGGAAGGTACCATCACCGAAGAGAACAAGGGCGGTCTGGTTGTTACCGTTAAGGGCATCCGTGTATTCGTTCCCGCTTCTCAGTCCGGTGTTGCTAAGGGCGGCGATATGGCTGCTCTCGTTGGTACTACCACCCAGCTGAAGATCACTGAGGTCAACCGTGCTCGCCGCCGTGTAATCGGCTCTATCCGCGCCGTTTCCTCCGAGACCCGCAAGGCTGCTCAGGAGAAGATCTGGAGCGAGATCGAAGTTGGCGCAAAGTACCACGGTACTGTTAAGTCCCTGACTTCTTACGGCGCATTCGTAGACATCGGCGGTGTTGACGGTATGGTTCACATTTCCGAGCTGAGCTGGAACCGGATCAAGAACCCCGCAGAGGTTATTAAGGTTGGCGACGAGATCGACGTTTATGTCATCTCCTTCGACCCCGAGAAGCACAAGATCTCTCTGGGCTACAAGACCGCTGAGATGAACCCCTGGAACAAGTTTATGACTACCTACAATGTGGGCGATGTGGTAGATGCTAAGATCGTTAAGCTGATGACCTTCGGCGCATTTGCTGAGATTCTGCCCGGCGTTGACGGCCTGATTCATATCTCCCAGATCGCTGATAAGCGCATCGGCAAGCCCGAGGACGTACTGTCTGAGGGTCAGGAGGTTCAGGTGAAGATCACCGATGTGGATGCTGAGAACAAGCGCATCTCCCTGTCTATCCGCGCTCTGCTGGTGCAGGACGAGCCTGTCGCAGAAGAAGCCGCAGAAGAGACTGCTGAAGAAGCTGAATAATTTTCAGGGGGCGTTGCGAAAGCAACGCCCCTTTTTCACAAAAGGAGGGGAAACGATGGTTAAACATATTGTGCTGTACACCTTGAAAGACGGCGTGGATAAGGACGAGGCAGTAGGGCTGATCGCGTCTTGTTTAGAACCTTTGGTGGGAAAAATTCCCGGCCTTATCCATATGGAAGTCCGCAAAGCTTTTAACGGTATGGATTATGCCCTGTATTCCGAGTTTGAAAGTCGGGAAGCGCTGAAAAATTATGCGGTTCACCCTCTCCATTTGGAGGCAAAGGAGCATTTTCACCATTTACTCAATACCCGCGTTTGCGCGGATTACGATCTGTGAGGTAAAAGAATGAAAGCAGTTGTTACAGTTGTTGGCGAGGACCGTGTGGGCATTATCGCAGAGGTTTGTACCCACCTGGCTGCCTACGGTGTCAATGTTTTAGACATCAGCCAGACCGTTATGCAGGGATATTTTACGATGATGATGGTGGTAGATACGGAAAACGCCACCGTATCCCTTGCAGAGCTTGCAAAGGCTGCGGAAGAGAAGGGTAAAGAAATGGGACTTTCTATTCGCTTGCAGCGGGCGGATATTTTCAAGGCTATGCACCGGGTGTGAGGTAGAATATGCTGACACTGAAGGATATTTTAACCACCCAGGATATGATCGACAAGCGCCACTTGGATATCCGCACCATTACGATGGGCATTTCTCTGCTGGATTGCGTAAGCGAGGATGTGCACATCTGCGCCGATAAGATTTACGAAAAGATCGTCCGTCGGGCGGAAAATCTTGTTAAGGTGGGCGAGGAGATCGAGTGGGAATTCGGTATTCCCATCGTCAATAAGCGAATTTCCGTAACGCCCATTGCCATTGTGGGAAATTCCTGTAATACAGACTCTTATGTACCCCTTGCTCTGGCGATGGATCGGGCGGCGGAAACCTGCGGCGTGAATTTTATCGGCGGTTTTTCTGCTTTGGTGCAGAAGGGCTGCACCAAGGGTGATTGGGTACTTATGAACTCCATTCCCGAGGCACTGGCGTCGACCAAACGGGTTTGCTCCAGTGTAAATGTAGGCTCTACCAAGGCAGGTATCAATATGGATGCCGTTGCCAAAATGGGGCAGGTGATTAAGGAAACCGCCCGCCTAACGGAAAAGGACGACGGTTTGGGCTGCGCCAAATTGGTGGTGTTTGCCAATGCGGTGGAGGACAATCCCTTTATGGCAGGTGCGTTCCACGGTGTGGGCGAGCCGGAGACGGTACTTAATGTGGGTGTTTCCGGCCCCGGCGTTGTGTATCACGCATTGCAGAGCGTCAAGGGGCAGCCCTTTGATGTGGTGGCTGAGACCATCAAAAAGACTGCGTTCCGGATTACCCGGATGGGTCAAATTGTGGGTGTGGAGGCTTCCCGCCGGCTGGATGTGCCTTTTGGTATAGTTGACCTTTCTTTGGCACCGACACCTGCGGTGGGCGACAGCGTTGCCCGGATTTTGGAGGAAATGGGTCTGGAGGTTTGCGGTACCCACGGTACAACAGCGGCTCTGGCACTTCTTAACGATGCAGTGAAAAAGGGCGGCGTAATGGCTTCCAACCACGTGGGCGGTCTTAGCGGCGCATTTATCCCTGTGTCTGAGGATGAGGGGATGATTGCGGCGGCTGAAGCAGGGGTACTGACCCTTTCCAAGCTGGAAGCAATGACCTGCGTTTGCTCGGTGGGACTGGATATGATCGCCGTTCCCGGCGATACCTCTGCCGAGACCGTTTCTGCCATTATTGCAGACGAAGCGGCCATCGGTATGGTTAATTCCAAGACTACCGCTGTTCGTATTATTCCGGCTCCCGGTAAGGTAGTAGGGGACAGGGTAGAAATGGGGGGACTTTTGGGCAGCGCGCCGGTGATGCCTGTTCATTCGGAGTCCCCGGCAGAGTTTATTGCCCGTGGCGGTCGAATCCCGGCGCCTTTGCAGAGCCTCAAAAACTAAAAAATTTTCAAAGACCCTCTTGACAAACAGGGGGTCTTTGCTCTATAATACAATTAACAATTAGGTTAAATGTTAAAGGAGGTAAAAACTATGGGTTTACAGCATACACTAAAGGCGCTGTCTGACCCCATTCGCCGGGAGATATTAAATCTTCTGAAAGAAAAGCGAATGTCGGCAGGCGAAATTTGCGAGCATTTTGCGGTAACGGATGCGTCCATCTCCCGGCACCTGTCGGTGCTGAAGGAGGCGGACTTGGTTCGAGACACCCGGGAGGGGAAATTCATTTTTTACGAACTGAATGCGTCTGTTTTGGAAGAAATTTTGTTATGGGTGAAAGATCTGAAAGGAGAGGAATGAAATGATTAAAAACCACAAGAAAAAGGCGGTTATTTCGTCAATATTGATACTTTTACCGGTTTTATTCGGACTTATTTTTTGGAATCAGCTGCCGGAGAGTATGGTAAGCCACTGGGGCGGCGATGGGGTTGCTGACGGCACTGCGCCCAAAGCATTTGTAGTCTTTGGTATGCCTTTGATGCTCTTAGCTATTCACTGGCTGTGTCTGGGACTGACTTGCCTGGATAAGAAAAGTGCGCAATATCACAATAAGCTGGTTATGATCACTTATGGCATTATGCCTGTGCTGTCTATTGTGGTAAACGGTATTCTTTACGGTCTTGCGCTGGGAGCAGAGCTGAATCTTTTTATGCTGCTGCCGGCATTTTTGGGCGTGATGTTTATCATCATTGGCAATTATATGCCCAAAACCACCCGCAACCGGAGTATGGGCATTAAGCTCCGCTGGACAATGGGCAACGATGAAAACTGGCAGAAAACCCACCGTTTGGGCGGCAGATTGCAGGTCGTCAGCGGTGTGCTGTTGCTGATTTCTGCAACCTTTTCCGTAGAAGTATCTATCGGTATGCTGGTGGCGGCAATCATCCTTGCTATTGTTGTACCGACGGTTTACTCCTATATGCTGTACAGAAAGCATAAGGCGCAGGGCATCGAATATGAGCCTGTTTTTGACAAAAAGCAGGATAAGGTTGCGCTGTGGATTGCACGAATTGCTGTGCCGTTGATTCTCGTTTTTGTAGTTGTGGTAATGTTTGTGGGCGATGTGTCGGTTACCTTTGAAACGGAGAAATTTGTGGTAAAAGCTTCTTTCTCTGAGACTCTGAATATCCCCTATGAGAATATTGACAGCGTAGAATTCCGGGAGGAATTTGCCGCCGGCAGCCGGTATATGGGCTTTGGCTCGCCTACGATTTCCACAGGCATTTTCCAAAATGAGGAATTTGGTCAATATACGCTTTATGCCTATACAAACGGCGAAGGCTGTGTGATCCTCCGGCAGGATGATAATGTTCTTGTGATTGTGGGTAAGACCTTGGAAGAAACAAAGGGAATTTATGAATCTCTGCTTATAAAGATTGGAAAGTAAGGAATTAGTATGATAAATTCTGCAAAGCAATTTATAAAGCAGTATTGGAAATTATTTATGCTTTTTACGGTGGTAGGTTTATTTGGCGGCTACTTTGTTAATCTATATTCCTTTGAAAGCATCCCGGAAGAAATGCTTCGGGAAATGCTGGAGCAAGGCTTTACGGAAACAAGCCTTGCCGTCATTGGCGCAATCCAATCTGCCGGATATGGCCTTATTTTAGGCGCATTGGGAATAGTTCTTGCCAAGAAGGTTGGCCTTTGGCGGGATACACTTTCTTTTGCGAAAAAGCCTCTTTTGGTTACGGTAATTTGGGCGGTTATAGGTGGACTTTTCCTGATTTTGTCCGATTTGTGGTTTTTTGGAAATTACTCCGAAGCAATCAGGCAGTCCTATTTGGTAAAACCAACGATTCCTTATTTGCTTGCGACCGTTACCTATGGTGCAATCATTGAGGAGGTTATGCTGCGGCTGTTTATGATGTCGCTGATTGCCTTTATTTTGCACAAGCTCTTTGAAAAGGGCAGGGAAGAAACCTCTGTGTGGATTTTGGTGGCAGCCAATGTAATCGCGGCGTTTCTGTTTGCGGCGGGACATTTGCCGGCAACAGCTGCGATGATGGAGCTGACGCCAATGATCCTTTTCCGCTGCTTCCTACTAAATGGCGGCTTCGGTCTGCTGTTTGGCTGGCTGTATCGCAAATACGGACTACAGTATTCGATAGTTGCCCACGGCGGCTGCCATATCGTATCCAAACTTATTTGGATACTGTTTGTATAAGATGTTTTGGAGCGGAACGGGCGACCTGTCCTCTACAATGCAATCGAAAGGTTGTACCAGGAGATTGCCACGTCGCTACGCTCCTCGCAATGACAGCAAAAAATGTAAAACCCCGGTAGATTTTTATCTACCGGGGAGTGCTTTATTTTGCGGAGAGTTCTACGCTGTGGCGGAGAATGGTCAGGGGCGGGACGGCCTTGGGCAGCTGGAGATAGAACTGCATTTGGGGCGTTCTGGGGCTTTCCAAGTCGTTGCCGTCTGTGTCCTTCATAACGGGAACGGTGATGGGGAAGGGGCGCAGGTCAGGGCCTACAACCTCTAATTCGTCTCCTGCGCAGAACTTATTTCGCAGGCTGCACAGGGCAAGACCGTTTTCATCGCAAGACTCTACGATAGCGCAGACCTGCCACTGGCGAATGTATCGGGAATTTTCCGTGTACTGCCCGGGCTGCCCAAAATAGAAGCCGGTGGAGTAGATTCGGTGGGAAACGTGGTCTACTTCATCCCGCCATACTTTGTCAATTTCCCGTCCGGCGGCGATATCGTCAATACAGTGGCGGTAAGCGCCGGTAATGATGGCGGCATAGTAAGCAGATTTTGCCCGGCCTTCGATTTTGATACAGTCAATGCCCGCGTCCGTCAGCTCTTTTAAGTGGTCGATGGTACACATATCCCGGGAATTGAGGATATATGTGCCTTTTTCGTCCTCATAAACGGGGAAATATTCCCCGGGACGCTTTTCTTCCACCAATGCGTACTGGTAGCGGCAGGGCTGGGCGCAAGCGCCCCGGTTAGAATCCCGACCGGTCATATAGTTGCTAAGCAGACACCTGCCGGAGTAGCTGACGCACATAGCGCCGTGTCCGAAAGTCTCAATTTCCAGCTCCGGGGAGACCTTTTGGCGAATTTCGGTAATTTCCTTCAGGTTCAGCTCTCTTGCCAAAACCACACGGGAAGCGCCTAAGTCATACCAGGCCTGGGCGCATTCGTAGTTGGCGATGGATTGTTGGGTGGAGATGTGCCGGGCGCATTTGGGGGCATATTTTCCGGCTAAAGTGAAGGCACCCATATCCGCAACAATCAGGGCATCCACCCCCGCATCCTGAAGCTGTTCCAGATAGGGGGGGAGGTTGCAGATTTCGTCATTGCGGGGCATTGTGTTCACGGTTACGTGAACCTTCACACCGCGGTCGTGGGCATATTTTACGGCTATGGGCAGCTCCTCCGGGGTGAAGTTTCCCGCAAAGGAGCGCATACCGAAATCCGTGCCGGCAAGATAGACCGCATCTGCGCCGTAATGAACAGCCATTTTAAGCCGCTCCATATCTCCTGCAGGGCTGAGAAGTTCTAATTTTTTCATCATATTTATCCTATGAGTTCTGCCCATTTATTGTGCTCTGCCAAAGTCTTGGAGAAGCGGTGTACACCGGCAGTCTTGTCAAAAATGAAGTAGTAGTACTTTGCTTCGCTGGGGTAGAGAGCGGCGTACAGGCTGTAAGAGCCGGGGTTAGAAATAGGTCCGGGAGGCAATCCGTTACTCTTTCGGGTATTGTAGGGGCTGGGGTTATTCAGATCCTCCTGGGTCAGGGGTTTGCGTTCAAAATATGCGCCAATGGCATAATAAACTGTGGCGTCGCTATCCAGTCTGGGATAGTGGCTGGCCTTGGTCAGGCGGTTATAAAATACAGCGGCAATGTCATAGCCTTCGGCAGAGGTGGCCTTTTCCTCTTCTACAATAGAGGCTACGGTGATGAGCTGATGGAAGGTCAGCTCGTGAGAGGCAATCCAAGACTGACTGTAGCCGTTTGACTTGAGCATTTTAGCATAGCGCTTCTGCATTGCCAAAAAGTCGTTATACATCTTGTCCGTAAAGCGGTTTTCAAAAGCGTTCAGGAATTTCTGCAGAACATACTGGGGGTCTGCATCCTTATAGAACTTATAGGTGTCCGGGTACAGATAGCCTTCCAAGCAGTACTTGGTGCCTCTGGGCAGACCTTCTAAGAACCAGTAGTCCTTCAGTTCTCCGTTGGCAGCCCATTCTTCCAGGTCTTCCACACTGCAAACGCCTTTTTCCTCCAGCATTTTGAAAATCTGGGCGCAGTTGGAGCCTTCGGGAATCATAATCTCTACAACGTCCGTATTCATCGGCTTGTAGGACATCATTTTCAGCAGCGCATTGTAGTCGTACATTGCGTTTAAGTTATAGGTGTCCGGAATTACCTTTTCGGCTTTGCCGGTTAAATCGGCAAAGAAGATAAACAGCTTGGGATAGCGGATAAGACCGGCTTCTTCCAGCTTTGCGGCAATATCCTCGGTGGTATCTCCTTCTTCAATGGTAACGGTGATAATCTTATCCGGCTTGCCGAATGCCAGCAAATCCGCGGCGCAGACCCACAGAATACGACCTAAGGAGATGCCGATGGTTACAATAATCGCAAGCCAAATGCCGGTGGAAATCACGTGGGGGATGCCGAAAAGGCCATAGCCCTTTTTCGGGGCGGGGCGACCTTTCCGCACAGGGGCTTTGCGGCGGGATTTCCTGGGGCCGGTGGACTTTTTTGTTTTTTCGTTACCGGAAACAGGGGTAAACTTTTGTGTCTTGCCCATTTCGTCTGCTGTGGCAGCTACGGGCGCGGTGAAAGGAACTGTGTCCTCGGAAACATACATTTGGGATTCCTCCGGGGCGGGTGCTTCTTCTGTAGGCACTTCATTTGTAGGTGAGTTGGGTGCTGCGTCAATTTCCGCAGCAATTTCTGGGGGGATGTCCGTTGCAGAAGCGCCAAACATTGTGGAAAGATTCTGCAGAGCTTTTAAGGCATCCTGAAATTCGCTGTCCTCCGTTAAGGTAGAGGCGGGCGCTTCTTCCGGAATGTTTTCTTCCGGTGGGGCATCTTCCGCAGGCGCTTCTTCTGCCGGTGTGTCCTCGGCTGCAGGTGCATCGTAGTGGGCGGAAAAAGCCTCTAAGGCTTCCATTGCCTCCTGCAGCTGATCCTTATCCGGTGTATCGGCAACCGTTTCTTCCGGAATAGGATTTTCTGTAATATCTTCCGGGAGCAGGTCTTTCTTATTTTCGTTATCCATAGGTCAAACCTCCTGGGTGCGGATCACAATCTGCTTAGCAATGGTTTTTGCCATATCCTCGCCCTTCAGGGCACGGATGAGGGCAAGACCAAAGGCTGTGGCACAGCCGGCAGATGCGCCGGTGATTACTTTGCCGTCCTGCAGGCAGGGGGCAATTTCCGTGATGGCGCTGCCCATATTTTCTTCACAGCCGGGGTAGCATACAGCCCGTTTTCCGTCGGTAATGCCTAAATCCGCAAGGACGGTGGGGCCTGCGCAGATGGCGGCGGTGTATTTATCGTTTTGGAAAGCCCAGCGAATGGTGTCCATTGCTTTTTCGCTTGCGCGAATGGAGGCAACGCCGCCCAAACCGCCGGGGAGAACGATCATTTCCAGTTGATCCAGGTCTATTTCGTCTAAGGTGATATCCGCTTCCACCCCAATACCGTGGCCACCGTAAACAATTTTTCCGTTGAGACCGACGGTCTGCACGGAAATGCCGGCCCGGCGCATAAGGTCCAGCGGCGCAATGGCTTCTGTTTCCTCAAAGCCCGTTCCAAGGAGCATATATACCATAGCTTAACCCTCCAGGCACGTTTTTACCAGTGCGTAAATTTCTTCGTGAATGTCTTCAATGGAGCGCATTTTGCCGTCCTTTACGCAGGAAATAATTTGCCAGCCGTAATATTGGGCGGCGGCACGCCCCATTTGGCGGCAGGTGGACAGATACGCCATATCCTTTTCGTGAATGTCCGCCTTTGTGTTGGTGTCTGCCTCCCGATGCCGCAGGAGCTTTTCTGTAAAGTCCGTGGGAACATCCAGGTAGATGGTAAGATCCGGGCGGGGAAGTCCTAACTTGTTATACTCAAAATCGTACAGCCAGTGCAAAAACTTTTCCCGATCCTCCGGTGCTTCCTTGGAGGCTTGATGGACAGCATTGGAGGTGGTGTATCGGTCGGAAACCACCACACCGCCATCTTCATACCACTGCCCCCAATCCATCTTGTAGGAGGCAAAGCGGTCTACAGCGTAAAAAGAGGAAGCGGCATAGGCATTTACATCCTTCGGGTTGCTGCCGAACTGACCGCCTAAGTACATACGGATCAGAGCAGAGCTTTCTTCCTTATAGCGGGGAAATACGATATGACGGAAAGCAACACCGTCAGCTGTTAAATGCTCCTGCATCCGGGAAAATTGGGTGGACTTTCCCGAACCGTCCGTACCTTCAATTACAATCAGTTTACCCATAATGGCGGCCTCCTTTACTGAGGACATAATTTGTTATTATAATATATAACATATTTTCTGCGATTTGTCCATTGTTTACCGGGGAATCCTGACGAAATTTTTGGGAAATGAGAAAAAACAATCCCCTGTTGCAAAATGCTGAAAAACTTGGTAGAATAAATAAAATATGATTATTTCTCAAAAGGATGAAACAGATGGAAGAGAAAAACATTTTGTTCCGGGATTTGGGTCTCAGCGAAGCAATGCTGAAAGCGCTGGAAAAAAAGGGCTACGGTTATCCCACCACCATTCAGCAGCTGGCAATTCCCGCGTTTTTACAGTGGAAGGATGTGATTGCCAAAGCCCCTACGGGAACCGGTAAGACCTTTGCTTTCGGCATTCCTATGATCGAGCACGTAGATCCGGAAAACGAAGAGGTGCAGGGCCTTATTTTAGCCCCTACCCGGGAGCTTGCCATTCAGATCGGTGATGAGCTGAGAGGCTTGCTGACTTACTGTAAGGGCATCCGTGTGGCGGTGCTTTACGGCGGCGCAGGCATTGTAGGCCAGGCAAAACAGCTGGAAAAGAAGCCCCAAATCGTGGTGGCGACCCCCGGTCGGCTGATGGACCACTACAACCGGAAAAATATCCGCCTGGATAAGATTCAGACGGTGGTGCTTGACGAAGCGGACCGGATGCTGGATATGGGCTTTTTCAAGGATGTTACAAAAATCATTGAAAAGGTGAAAAACCGGAAGAATTTAGGCCTGTTTTCCGCAACTATCTCCCAGGAGGTTATGACCGTTTCCTGGATGTACCAGCGCTCTGAGGTGGAGATTACCGTTGAGCCGAAGAAGGAAGACCGGCCGGATATCTCCCAGTACAGCCTGACCGTTTCCCCCTTGCAGAAGGCAGAAACCACTTTGCGCCTGATGCGCTCCCAGGGCTATGAGCGGGTGATTATTTTCTGCAATACCAAGCATATGTGTCAGCGTCTTTCCGATGATTTCCGTCGGGCGGGTGCGGATTGCGACTGCATCCACGGCGATATTCGCCAGAGCCAGCGGGAAAAGACGATGCAGCTCTTCCGGGACGGAAAGCTTTCTGTTCTGATTGCCACAGATGTGGCTTCCCGTGGCATTGATGTGGACGATGTGGAGTGCGTCATTAACTTTGATATTCCCGAAGAAAATGAATACTATGTTCACCGCATCGGCCGGACGGGCCGTGCCAAGAAAAAGGGCGTTGCCTGGTCCATTATCGGCAATTTCCCGGAGAAGGCCAAGCTGGATGAGATAGCCAAATTCAGCAATTATACCATTCGGCCTATGGTGCTGTCCGACGACGGCACGCTAACGGATGAAGAGATTAAAGCCCCTGTGCCGCCTAAGCGGCGATTGCGTTGACCGGCCGGGAGAAGGGGTTTCTGCTGCTGACAAGCAAGCTGGGAAACCCGGAAAGGAAATGCCTGACCGTTCCTCAATTTCGTGATCTCGCCAGAAGGGCAGAACACTTAATGGTAGATGATCCCAATCGGGATATGCGAGCAGAGGATCTGCTGCATTTAGGTTATAACGTAGTGATGGCAGAGCGGATAATAGGCTTACTGCAAGAGGAAGACTTGTGCAGGCACTATATCAGCAAAGGTGCTCGGGGTGGCTGCACAGTACTGACCCGGATCAGCGAAGAATACCCCCGAACCCTGCAAAGAAAGCTACAGTTGGAAGCCCCGGGAAGCCTTTGGACAAAGGGTGATTTGGCGGTTTTGGATACACCGGCTCTTTCCCTTGTGGGAAGCCGGGAACTTTCGGAGGAAAATCGGGAATTTGCCCGGGAGGTTGGCCGTCAGGCGGCGATACAGGGCTATACCCTGATTTCCGGCAATGCCCGGGGGGCAGACCGGGAGGCCCAGGAGAGCTGTTTGCAGCACGGCGGTAAGGTCATCAGCGTGGTGGCAGACCGTTTACAAGACCAAGAAGAAAGGGAAAATGTATTATATCTATCGGAGGATGGGTATGACCTGCCTTTTAGTGCCCAGCGGGCATTGAGCCGCAACCGGGTCATTCACGCATTGCCTACATTGGGTGTGTTTGTTGCCCAATGTAACCTGCAATTCGGCGGTACTTGGAATGGTACGGAGAAAAATTTGAAATATGGCTGGTCCTCTGTTTTTTGTTATGGGGATCAAAGCCCGGCGCAAATAGAATTATGCCTACGGGGTGCGGAAGCGGTTACAACGGCCGACCTTTCGGATTTTTACGCATTACAGACCAAAGATACCGGTTTATTTTAAGGAAAGAGAGAAAAAACTATGAGCAGAGCAGATGAATTATACAGACAGACCTGTCTGGATATACTGGAGAATGGCTTTTACGATACAGACTTGGAGGTTCGCCCCCGTTGGGCAGACGGCACACCCGCCCATACGGTGAAGAAATTCGGTGTGGTGAACCGGTATAATCTAAAAGAGGAGTTTCCCTTAATGACCCTTCGGAGGACTTACTGGAAATCTGCTCTCGATGAGCTGCTGTGGATTTGGCAGAAAAAGTCCAACCGCATCTGCGATTTGGGCAGCCACGTTTGGGACGAGTGGGCAGGTGAGGATGGTACCATCGGCAAGGCCTACGGCTACCAGCTGGGAATTAAGCATCAGTATAAAGAGGGCGAATTTGACCAGGTGGATCGGGTGCTTTACGATTTGAAGCATAACCCCGCTTCCCGGCGAATACTCACAAATATCTATAATTTCCAGGATCTGCACGAGATGAATCTCTATCCCTGTGCCTATTCTATGACCTTCAATGTAACCGGCAACACCCTCAACGGCATCTTAAATCAGCGGTCTCAGGACATGCTGACTGCCAACAACTGGAATGTCTGCCAGTATGCGATGCTCCTTATGATGATGGCGCAGGTCTCCGGACTGGAAGCAGGGGAACTGGTGCACGTGATCGCGGACTGCCATATTTATGACCGGCACATCCCGGCGGTGAAGGCAATGCTGGAAAAAGAGGGCTATCCTGCACCGAAGGTAACTTTGGACGAGAGCATTACTGATTTTTACAGCTTTACAAAGAACAGCTTTACGGTAGAGGATTATCAGTTCCATCCCTTTGATTTTGAAATTCCTATGGCAATTTGATAAACCTTCCCCTTTGGGGAAGGGGGACCGCGCAAGCGGTGGATGAGGTATAAGTTATGGACTTAATTGTGGCAGTATATGAGGATTGGGGCATTGGCTGCTGCGGCACACAGCCTATTGCCATTTCTGCTGACCGGGTATTTTTCAGAGAAACCACCCGGGGAGCTGCGGTTATTGCAGGCAGAAAGACCGTTCAGGATTTTCCCGGTGGAAAGCCTCTGCCGTGCAGAAAAAATATCCTGCTTTCCCGGCAGGAGATAAATGCCCCGGGCTTTACGGTTTGCCACAGCCCGGAGGAAGCAGTGGCAGAGACGAAGGACGCAGAGCGGGTCTTTGTTATCGGCGGCGGCAGTATTTACCGCCAAATGCTGCCCCTGTGTGAGAGAGCCTATGTTACAAAGGTTTATACTTGCCCCCAATCGGATACCTTTTTCCCTAATTTGGATGCAGACCCGGCTTGGAAGCTTACGGAGGTGCTGCAATCCGGGGAGGAAAACGGCATAAAATATGAAATGTGCCTGTATGTGAAAAATGCGTAAAACCCAGGTGATAGGAAATGCAAGATAAAAAAATTGTATGGATTTTTTTGGCAGTGGGTCTTCTGCTGCTTGCGGCAGTAATCGGTGTGGCGCTGACAGAGGATTATAAAGTACAGATACAGCTGCCCAAAGATGGGATCGTGTATTTGGAGGCCGGAGAAGAACAGCCTTTGCCGGAATTGAAGGCCTATGCGGTGGGTGGAATGTTCCGTCCGACCAAAGAGCTGGAAACCTCCTGGGAGGGAGAAATCGACTTTAGAAAGCCTGGCACTTACTATGTTACCTATACCGCGCAGTATGAGGATTTGCAAGGAAGTGCCAAGTGTACAATTATCCTGCAAGATACCACAAAGCCGGTGATTACCCTTGTTTCTGACCCGGACAAGACTACCTTGCCGGGAACGCCTTATGAAGAGGAGGGCTTTTCTGCTTTTGATACGGTGGATGGAGATTTGACCCATCTTGTTACTGCCGTTACGGAAGCGGGGAAGGTGATTTACTCCGTTACCGATGAAGCCGGAAATACAGCGCAGGTGGAGCGGCAGATCCGCTATGACGATAAGCAGCCCCCGGTACTGACCCTGGAGGGAAAACGCACGGTGGTACTTACTGCGGGTCAGACTTATAAGGAGCCGGGCTGGACAGCCACAGACAACGGCGTATATGACCTGACAGACAGAGTTACGGTCTCCGGCACAGAGAATCTCTCCCAAGTCGGTGTACACACGCTGACCTATACCGTTACAGATGATTACGGCAATCAAACGGAAACTACCCGTACAGTGGTGGTGCAGCAGGCCAGCGGAAAAGGGAAAGTGATTTATTTGACCTTTGACGACGGTCCCAGCGCCTATACCCCCCAATTACTGGATATTCTGAAAAAGTACAATATAAAAGCTACCTTTTTTGTATGCACCACCTCCCGGCTGAATCTGCTGAAGAGAATGGTTGCGGAGGGACACTCCATAGGCCTTCACTCCGATTCCCATACCTATAAGAAAATCTATGCCAGCGAAGAAGCCTTCTTTGCGGATTTAAGCATTGTGCGGGATGCGGTTTATGAGCAGGTAGGTTTCTATCCCACGCTGATGCGTTTCCCCGGCGGCAGCAGCAATCGGGTCAGCAAGAAAATCAATGTGGGTATTATGACAAGACTTGCCGCAGAGGTGCAGGCGCAAGGCTACCGCTATTTTGACTGGGATGTCAACTCCGGTGATGCGGAGGGCAAGTCCGCGGAGGAGATCCTGGAGAATACGAAAAACGGTGTCAAAAACCGGAAAAGCAGTGTGGTGCTGATGCACGATATTGTGAAAAAGACGGTAAATGTGATGGAGGAGTTTATCCTTTGGGCGCTGGATAACGGCTATACGTTCCTGCCTATTACGGACACGACGCCTGATTGCCACCATCCGATTAAAAATTAAAAGAAGCGACATTACCGAGGGGTAATGTCGCTTTTTCTTATTCAATATGGGTATGGTCGTTAATATGGTCTTCGCAGTAACAGTGATAGCCGTTACAGCGGGAGCAATATCTGAATTCCAGCTCCGGGTTAGAAACATCGGTCCGTCCGCAGACGGTGCATTTATGGGTGTAGGGGGCTTTTACAGAGGCGGTGCTGGCCTCATAAGAGCCGGCAGAGGGGAAGGGGATCACCCGGGGTTCGCCTTTTTTTCTGCCCTTTTTGCCCTTAAACAGCCGGCGGGCATTGGCTTGCCAGGAGATTGGGACGAGATTTAGCACATCCTTGCCAAAGAACAGGAAATAGTTAGCAAGAGCAATCAAGGGGAACAGATTGATGGGGAAAAATTCGAAAGGAAGGCTGAAAACCTGAATGAAGGTGAGAACCAAGTCAATCAGGGCAAAGATCCAAGCCTTCACCGGTATGATGAAGAACAGCAAAAACTGGGCGTTGGGATAGAGCGTGGCATAGGCAATAAACAAGCTCAGGTTCAAATGAGTGCCCATATTTCCAAAATAGCTGGAGGGGATATAGTAGATATAGTTGCCTACCTGAAATTGCATACCGCCGAAAATCATAGCAAAGGCGGCCATCATTAAAAGTCCGCTGAAATAGAAAATGTTAAAGCGGAGCGTACCCCATATGTTTTCAATGGCACGACCCAGCGAGTAGTAGCAAAATAGTCCTACAGCAACAAACAGAATATTTCCATATCCAAAGACACTGGTAAATACGCAGCTGAAAAGCCGCCAAACCTGCCCTTGCAGGATTAAGTCCCGGTTAAAGCACAGGGCGTTAAACAGAACATAGTTGCCTGCCATTTCGCTCATCAGGTAGACAATGGCATTGCCGATGGTGATATAGAGCATCAGATTGGGAATTCCCTTATTTCGGTTGGCGTAGCAGAACCGATTGAAATTTTGACGCAGTTTTTTCAAAAACATCAACTCCTTTGGTATTTTCTTACTATAACAGCTTTTTTCGTAAAAGTCTATAGCCGTTTTATGAACAAAACCCTTGACAAATCGGGAAAATATGATAAGATACCCGAGAAAAATGCATACAGCCTTATCAAGAGCGGTGGAGGGATCGGCCCGATGAAACCCGGCAACCTGTTAATTCAAGGTGCCAAATCCGACGGCAACGAAAGATGAGGATTCGAGAAAAAACGTACATCGAATCTTCGGTGTGCGTATTTTTTATCGACAGAAAGGAAAAAAGTATGGAAAAGAGATTATTTACCTCTGAGTGTGTAACCTGCGGCCATCCGGATAAGGTGGCAGACAGCATCGCCGATGCCATTTTGGATGCCTGCCTTGCCCAAGACCCCGACTCCCGTGTGGCCTGCGAAACCATGGTTACCACCGATTTTTGCGTGATTTGCGGTGAGATTACCACCAAGGCAGTGGTGGATTATGCTTCTGTTGCCCGGGAGGTTATCCGCAAGATCGGCTATACCCGGGAGGGGGAGGGCTTCTGCACCGATACCGTAGAAATCCTTTGCAAAATTCACACCCAGTCGGCTGATATTGCGCTGGGTACCAACGATGCGGTTGGCGGCGCAGGCGACCAGGGTATGATGTTTGGCGGCGCTTGCACCCAAACG
>SVKZ01000018.1:21997-30460 GCA_015068165.1 Oscillospiraceae bacterium | reverse complement strand
CCGATCTCCATCGGCTCTGTAACCTATAAACCCCAACCCACACCGGCCTATTCCCCACTTTATAAACAACAGGAGGACTTATGATAAACGAAAATGCCTATACTTTAGGAACGAAACGTTCCTGCATTCGGGAGCTTTTTGAATACGGAAGAGCAAGAGCTGCTGTTGTCGGCGCAGATAAAGTCTACGACTATAGTTTAGGAAACCCCAGCATCCCCGCCCCTGCGGAGGTAAATGAAACCGTGGCCGCCCTTTTGCAGGATACCGATCCCCTTGCGCTGCACGGCTACACCTCTGCCGTTGGCGATCTTGCCACCCGGCAGGCGATTGCCGATGACTTGAATGCCCGCTATAACGCAAATGCCAAGCCCGGTGATTTCTTTATTACCTGCGGCGCGGCCCCCGGCCTTTGCGCTGTATTCGGTGCATTGTCCGTGCCGAACGCCGAGATTTTGGCAGTTGCCCCCTTCTTCCCGGAGTACCGTCCCTTTGCGGAAAGCGCAGGCTTTGCGTTCCGTATGGTTGCCCCGGACATCCCGGATTTTCAAATCAATTTAGAGGCCCTTGAGGAAGCCATTACTGCAAATACCCAAGCAGTGATTATCAACTCTCCCAACAACCCCTCCGGCACTGTCTACAGCCGGGAGACGCTCACCGCCTTAGGCGCTATCCTCACAGAAAAAAGCGAGAAATTCAGGCATCCTATCTATATCATCTCCGATGAGCCCTACCGGGAGCTGAGCTACGACGGTACAGAAGTCCCCTTTATCCCCGGCATCTATAAAAACACCGTCGTCTGCTACTCTTACTCCAAATCTCTGTCCCTGCCCGGTGAGCGAATCGGCTATGTCTATGTCCCGGCAAGCGCCCAGGACGCCCCTGCCCTCCTTGCCGCCGTTGCCGGCAGTGCCCGGCGTATGGGTCACGTCTGCGCCCCCTCTCTGTGGCAAAAGGTCATTGCCCGGTGTACCCATCTGCGCCCTGACCTTATCAGCTATGACAAAAACCGCCGCACGCTGTACGACGGTCTTGTAAACGCAGGCTACAAGGTTGCAAAGCCCGCTGGCGCATTCTATCTCTTTGTAGAAGCCCCCGGCGGCGATGCAAACGCCTTCTCCGAAAAGGCAAAGGCAAAAGACCTTTTGGTAGTTCCCGGCGACGATTTCGGCTGTCCCGGCTATTTCCGGCTGTGCTACTGCGTCAGCTACCGGCAAATTGTGGAAAGTCTTCCCATTTTTGCGGAACTTATCAAATAAACCAATATTAACAAAACGCACATCTGTAGGAACCGGCGTCCTCGACGGTCCTAACAAAGAATCCACGCATAAATATTGCATTTTGCTTTTATATGTGCTATATTCTCTTGGTTAAAAGATACGCGAAAAAGGAGATTAGAAAATGGCATCTCAGGAGAAAATCCGCAACATCGCCATAATCGCCCACGTTGACCACGGCAAGACCACCCTGGTTGACGAAATGCTGAAGCAGGGCGGTATTTATCGGGAAAATCAAGCCACCGTTACCCGGGTTATGGACTCCGGCGACCTGGAAAAAGAGCGTGGCATTACCATTTTGGCAAAGAACACCTCTGTTCACTATAAGGATATGAAAATCAACATTGTGGATACCCCCGGCCACGCCGACTTTGGCGGCGAGGTGGAGCGTATCCTCAAGATGGTAAACGGCGTTTTGCTTTTGGTAGACGCCGCCGAAGGTCCTATGCCCCAGACTCGGTTCGTGCTGCAAAAGGCACTGGAATTGGGTCATAAGGTCATCGTAGTTGTCAACAAAATTGACAAGCCCGACGCCCGTATTCACGAGGTTATGGACGAGGTGCTGGAGCTGCTTTTGGATCTGAACGCAACAGACGAGCAATTTAACTCCCCCACCGTATTCTGCTCCGGCCGTCAGGGTACTGCCGCTTACGGCCCGGACGACATTGGCACAGACCTTGTTCCCCTCTTTGAGACCATTGTCAATTATGTACCTGCTCCCGAGGGCGACAAAGATGCCCCCTTGCAGCTTTTGGTTTCCTCCATTGACTACAATGAATATGTAGGCCGTATTGCCGTTGGCCGTGTAGAGCGTGGCACCATCAAAGTCGGTCAGGAAGTGGTAATTGCTGACTACCACGACGATTCTCTCAAGCAAAAAGGCAAGGTCGTAGCCCTTTATGAATACAGCGGTCTGGAAAAAGCCGCCATTAGTGAGGCTTCCGCCGGTGAAATTGTAGCCCTTTCCGGTATGGCAGACATTACCATCGGCCGCACCCTGTGCGCTCCCGACTGCATCGAGCCTCTGCCCTTTGTAAAAATTTCCGATCCCACTATCGAAATGACCTTCGCTGTCAACGATTCTCCCTTCGCGGGCAAAGAAGGTAAATTTGTTACCTCCCGTCAGCTTCGGGACAGATTGGAGAAAGAGCTTCTGAAAGATGTTTCCCTCCGGGTATCCGAGCAGGGCAGCGATTCCTTTAATGTGGCAGGCCGTGGCGAAATGCACCTTTCCATCCTGATGGAAACGATGCGCCGGGAGGGCTTTGAGTTCTCCGTTTCCACCCCCAGAGTGCTGACGAAAGAAATTGACGGCAAGCTCTGTGAGCCTGTGGAAAGAATGGTAGCTGACGTTCCCGAGGAATGTATGGGCGCCGTTATCGAAAAAATGGGTCGCCGCAAGGGTGATTTGCTGAGTATGACCCCGATGGGCAACCGCTACAGACTTGAATTTTTAGTTCCCTCCAGAGGCCTGTTCGGCTATCGGAACGAATTTTTGACCGATACCCGGGGCGAGGGTATTATGAGCAGCGTCCTTGACTCCTATGTGCCTATGAAAGGCGAGATCGAACGGCGGCTTACCGGCTCTTTAATTGCCTTTGAAACCGGCGAAGCCTGCTCCTACGGTCTGTTTAACGCCCAGGAGCGCGGCGCGCTGTTCATCGGTGCAGGCACACCGGTGTATGCCGGTATGGTGGTGGGCATTTGCAGCCGGAACGAAGATATGACCGTCAATGTCTGCAAGAAAAAGCAGCTGACCAATATGCGGGCTTCCGGCTCGGACGAAGCCCTCCGGCTTGTTTCTCCCAAGATTTTCTCCTTGGAGCAGTGCCTGGAGTTTTTGGCGGACGACGAGCTTTTGGAGTGTACCCCCAAGAGCCTGCGCATCCGCAAACGGGAGCTTGACCACGCCACCCGTATGCGCCAGCTAATGAAAAAGAGAAACCAGGAATAATAGCAAAAAGGAGAGCCGTGGCTCTCCTTTTTTGATAGCAGACAAAACCCTCCCCAAAGGGGAGGGTGGATTTTGCGAGGAACGAGCAAAAGACGGGTGAGGTTTTTTCCTCATTCGACCTTACACCTCATCCGTCAGCCCTTTGGGCTGCCACCTTCCCCAAAGGGGAAGGTTTTTGCAGTGCGTCGTGGACGCCGCCCCCTACAAACGCAAAACCGGTATTTTCCCCACTTTGCAGGCTACTACAGGAAAAAGTTGTTGACTTATCCCTATATTTTGGTTATAATGGGTAGGCTGACGATTGTATCGTCGATTATTATGCGTTGCTGCGGGCATTTTGCCTGTTGTGCATATGTGATTATTAGGAGGTGTATTCCATGAAGCGTACCTACCAGCCCAGCCGCCGTCATCGTTCCAAGGTTCACGGTTTCCGGCAGAGAATGGCTACCGCCAACGGTCGTAAGGTTCTTGCCCGCCGTCGTGCAAAGGGCCGTAAGGTTCTGTCTGCCTGAGTTCAGCTTTGATTGTCTGAACCACAGCATGTATAATCGCTCATTGCGAAAATGGGAGTCTGTGCGGGGCGAATGAGTATTCGCCCCGCCCCTTTTTTAGGGAGATAAGCTTATGAAATTCTCCAGCGCACTGAAACTGAATCATATTTTCCGCCGTCTTTACAGCACAAGCGGTCAAAACAGCCCCTTTTTGGTTCTCTACGCCAAGAAAAACCGGTTAAATCAAAATCGGGTAGGCATCACCGTCAGCAAAAAGCTGGGTGGCGCTGTAGTGCGAAATCGGGTACGCCGCCGTCTGCGGGAGGTCTATCGGTTAAACGAAAACCGTTTTCTCCCTGGCTATGACATTGTGGTGGTTGCCCGCAGTCGGGCTGTTGACGCATCTTTTGAAGAGCTTACCTGCGCTTACTTGTCTTTGGCGGAAAAAGCGGGTATTTTGCGCCCGGAGGAAGCATAATGAAACGGCTTCTTCTTGCCATTATTCGGTTTTATCGGCGAAATATCTCTCCCAATACTCCCCCAAGCTGTCGGTTCCGACCAACCTGTTCTCAATACGCATACGAGGCTATCAACAAATATGGGGCGTTAAAAGGCGGTTTTTTGGCGCTGAAGCGGTTGCTTCGCTGCCATCCCTTCAGCAAAGCCGACCCCTATGACCCCGTTCCCTGAGGAGGAAAATGAATGTTTCTTGCATTTGAACTGTCGGACATCGTGGTTGTGCCCTTCGGTTTCCTGCTGCGTATTCTCTACCAGCTGGTAAACAATTACGGTATCGCTCTGATTCTCTTTACGCTTCTTGTTAAGGTTATCCTGCTGCCCCTGACCATGAAGAGCAAAAAGAGTATGATGCAGATGTCCCGTCTGTCCCCTTATGTGCAAGCTCTGCAAAAAAAGTACGAAAACGATCCCCAAAAGCAGTCCGAGGCTATTCGGAATCTGTATAAAGAGGAAAATTGTAGCACAGGCAGCGGTTGCCTATGGAGTCTCATTCCTCTGTTTATTTTGATTCCTCTGTACACCATCGTTCGCGAGCCCATCACTTATATTTTAGGCGAAAGCGAAGAAGTTACCGTTAAGATCATTGAAATTATCAAAGCCGCCGCACCCGAAGGTACCTTTGGCAGTAACGGCAGCTATTATGATCAAATGACCGCCGCCGGTCTGCTCCCCCAATACGCAGAACTCATCAAGGCGCAGCTGCCTGAGCTGAGCGCCACCACTTTGGAAGGTGTAAACTTTACCTTCCTGGGTATCGATTTGGCACCTGTCCCCAGTTTTAATATTTTTGCCTGGAAGGCCTTTACTTGGGGCAACATCGGCGCATTCTTGCTGCCTGTTGTTTCTGCTGGCAGTCAGGTTCTTACCAGCTGGATTTCCCGGAAGATGAACAACTCTGTCATCACCGACGAAAAAGGCCTTGAGGACAAAGAGACCGCTAATAATTCCAGCGCCGCCCAAACCGGCAAGGTTATGCTCTATATGATGCCCGCTATGACGCTTATATTCGGCTTCTCTATGCCTGCCGCTATGAGTGTATACTGGATTATCCAAGGTCTTGTCTCTACTGTAATTGACCTGATCCTCACCAAGGTCTACCGGAAGGGCTATGATGAAGAGGACGCCGCCCGTCGGCTGAAAGCCCTCCAGGAGGAAGCTGCGGAAGCAGAAAAAGAGCGGCAGCGTGCTGAGCGCCGGGCCGCAAACCCCGATGGCATCACAGAAAATACCAGCAAAAAGAAGCTGCAGCAGCAGGCGCAGAAAGAAAGAGAAGCCGCAAAAGCTGCCGCTGCAAGGGAATATAAGATCCGCAAGGGCGAATATGTGGAAGAGGAAGAAAACACCACACAGAAGACGCTCTCCGGTATCCCCGACCGTCCCTTCTGCAAAGGCCGGGCATATGATCCCAATCGTTACAGTGTGAATAACACGGAGGAATAAATGGAAAAGAAAATGATTACGACCGGCAAGACCATTGAGCTTGCCATTGAAGCCGCTTTGCAGCAGCTGGGCTTGGATCGGGACAGCGTTTCCGTCCAGGTTCTTTCCCAGGCAAAGCCCGGCTTTTTAGGCTTCGGCGCTACCCCCGCCCGGGTCGAGGTAACCTATGAAGCCCCCGATCCCGCTCCCGAAGCGCCCAAGAGCGCACTGACCTCTGCTTCCCGGAGCAAGCCCAAGCCCACTTATGTTGCTCCCAAGAAGGAAGAGCCTAAGGCAGAAGCGCCCGCACCCAAAGCAGCAAAACCCGCTGCCCCCAAGGCGGAAAAGCCTGCCGTTAAAACCGAAAAGCCCGCTCCCCAGCCTAAGGTAGAAAAGACCTACACCCCTGCCGAACCCGGCAGTATGGAAGAAAAGATCGAGGTTTTCCTGAAGGGTCTTTTGGAGCATATGGGTTCTGCCGCCGTTCCCCACGCCACAAAGACCGATGACGACACTTACAGTGTAGATTTGGTTGGCGAGGATTTGGGCTTCCTGATCGGTCGCCGGGGCGACACGCTGGATGCCATTCAGCATCTGGCAAACTATGCCATTAACCACGGCATCAGCGGTCATATCCGCATCAATGTGGATGCTGAGGAATACCGGCAGAAGCGGGAGGAATCCCTCCGCCGCTACGCCCAAAAGAAGGCGCAGCAAGTACTCAAGGCCCATCGCCGCACCACATTAGAGCCGATGAACGCCTATGAGCGTCATCTGATCCACGCAGCTCTGCAGGATATGGATCGGATCACCACCTACTCTGTTGGCACCGAGCCTAACCGCCGTGTTGTCATTGAGTATGTCCGGTAATTAAGCTTTATGCTATACAAAATCCCCAGCCGGTATCGGCTGGGGATTTCTCTTTATGTACTTAATCGCAGCAAGGATCCTTTTGGGCAGGCTTTGGAGGCTTAGGAGCTTCAAGGGTATCATTGCCAAGACCTGTGGTTTCAGTAAAGATTACATTTTTCTTTACCATTTCCACGGTATCAGTAGGGATAATAAGTTTAGAAGCTGTGCCATTGGCTATCTCAACAAGTGCTTCATATCTCTTAAGTTCAATAACCTCGGCTGAAGGGCAAGCCGCCATAATGGCCCGCAAGCCGTCAGCTTCTGCCTGCTTTTGCAGAAGAACCGCCTTTGCTTCACCTTCTGCCCGGGCAATACGGGCATCTCTTTCACCCTCTGCCGCAAGAACCATAGCCTGCTTATCTCCCTCTGCCCGGGTGATAACCGCCTGCTTGTGGCCTTCTGCCTCCAAAAGGGTCTCACGGCGCGCCCGTTCTGCCTTCATCTGCTTTTCCATAGATTCCCGGATATCGGCAGACGGTGTGATGTTCCGGATTTCCACACGGGTAACACGAATGCCCCATTCATCGGTAGCTCTGTCAAGATTTTCCGTCATCTTGGCATTGATGGAATCACGGGAGGTAAGGGATTCATCAAGGGTCAGCTCACCAACGATGTTTCTCAGTGTGGTAGTGGTCAGGTTCGCCAACGCCTCTACAGGATTTGCCGCACCGTAAGCATAGAGCTTCGGATCAAAGGTTTTGTGATACACAACCGCATCAATGGTCAGAGGTACATTATCGCTTGTAATCACAGACTGGGGCGGCGTATCCAGCACCTTTTCCTTGGTGGTTGCCCGTGCAACGATCCGGTCAATACCAAAAGGCAGAAGGAAATGAAGACCCGCTCCCCAAATGGCGTGGGATTTACCAAGGCGTTCGATCACGTAGCTTTCGGTGTGGGGTACTACACGGATACAAGTAAATACTAGCACCAACACAATAACAATGATAGCAATCCACATATTTCATTCTCCTTTTTGTCTAATTTTGTCGGGTTACAAATTTATCTTATCGTATTTTTACAGCAGTGTCAATATTTTTATATCCGTCGTTTTTCTTGACTTTTCCTCTGTTTTCTTATATACTCTCACTAACTTCATAGGACAGTTCGTAACCATCCTGTCGGTAAATAAAACTACGGAAACAGATGGGCGCTTTGCGCTCATTTTTTTAATGGGTGCGGACTGTGCCCATTTTTCTTTGAGGTAATCTTTATGCAAAAATCCAAACTTCTCGCCCGGGGCGCAATGATTGCCGCCGCTTATGTGGCGCTGACCTATCTGCAAAATATCCTTTTCCCCAACTCTGCATCCTTTGCCATTCAGTTCCGGGCATCGGAAGCGCTGTGTGTGCTTTCTCTTTTTACACCAACAGCCATTGCAGGTTTATCTGTTGGCTGTCTGCTGTTTAACTTAAGCTATGCCATGGCTTTGCCTTTAGACCCTGTGATAGGTACTCTTGCCACACTGCTTGCTACCGGCAGTATGTACCTGACAAGAAACATCAAGCTAAAAGGGTTTCCCCTATTTTCCCTTCTTATGCCGGCGCTGTTTAATGCTTTACTGGTAGGCTGGGAGCTGGCGCTTTATATCGGCGGCGGTTTTTGGCTGAATGCCCTGTATGTTGCCATCGGGGAAGGGGCGGTACTACTAACTTTGGGAACAGCCTTGTACTATGCCCTGCGCCCCCACGCCTCCCGACTAAACTAAATAAAAAGTGGCGGTATATCCGCCACTTTTTATTTGAAGGCTATACTCTGTAGAATTTTCCAAAAAATCTCTCCCCAGGTCAAACGGGCAACGCCTTGCTCTGCAATAAGCGGAATTTCCTTTAGTACCTGCTGCCCTGCCTTTAGGGTCAGCGTGCCTAACCGCTGTCCTTTCCCTACCGGGGCT
>SVKZ01000018.1:0-21897 GCA_015068165.1 Oscillospiraceae bacterium | reverse complement strand
CCAAAAAATCTCTCCCCAGGTCAAACGGGCAACGCCTTGCTCTGCAATAAGCGGAATTTCCTTTAGTACCTGCTGCCCTGCCTTTAGGGTCAGCGTGCCTAACCGCTGTCCTTTCCCTACCGGGGCTGTAATCTCCGGCAAAAGCTCTACATAGCTTTCTATCATTCCCTTTTGGCTCTTATCAATGAGCACCGAGCCGCTTTCTGCCGGAACAGCCGCCACCTTATCTGTAATTCCCAACCGAACAGGCACGGTCTGCGCTGACATTTCGGGAGAAACCAAGGCGTAATTGGCAAAGCCGTAATCCAGCAGCTGTTTACAGGCGGCAAACCGATCCTGGGAGCTTTCCGCGCCCATCACTACCGCCACCAGTTCCATCCCATCCCGCTGGGCCGTAGCAGAAAGGCAGTAGCCGGCTTTTTGGGTAAACCCGGTTTTAAGCCCCGTACAGCCGCTATAAAACCGCACCATTTTATTCGTATTGGATAAGCCAAATGCCCCATCCCGCACCGTATCCATCCAGATGGTGGTAAATTTCTTGATGTCCGGGTGGTTTTTCATCAGTTCCCGGCTCATTATGGCAATATCATAGGCGGAGGTTTTATGCTCGGATGCCTCCGGGTCGTCGTCAAGACCTGTGCAGTTGACAAAATGGGTGTTTTTCATTCCCAATTCTGCCGCCCGAGCGTTCATTTTTTCCACAAATGCCGCTTCGCTGCCAGCAAGGTGCTCCGCCATAGCGCAGGCGCAGTCGTTGGCAGAGGATACGGCGATGGACTTTACCATATCTGATACCGACATCTGCTCCCCTACCTTCAGGTAGATCTGACTGCCCCCTTTTGCCGCCGCCGCTTCCGATGCCGTTACCATATCTTGCCAACCAATTTTTCCGCTGTCAATGGCTTCCATAATCAGAAGCATCGTCATTACCTTTGTAACGCTGGCAGGCGCTAACGCCTCGTGGGCATTCTGCTGGGAAAGTACCGTTCCCGTTTCTACATCCATAAGCACCGCGCTTTTTGCCTTTACCTGAATATCCGCCGCCTTTGCCCCAACAGGCAACAGCGAAAGCAGGAAAACCGCCGCCAAAACAAGGCTTATTTTCTTCATAGTGATCCCCTCCTGTGATTTTTCTATCACAGACTATGGGGATTTTTTATTGAATATGTTAAAAATCCGGAATGAATGCCTCAGTTGCGGAGGATTCCTCCTGTGTAAAGCCCTGCAAGCCGTTGAGGTACATCCAGCTAAGGACCGCCTCATATTCCTCGTCAGTAATTCTCCTGTCGTAGGGCGCAGGCAAGATGCCCATAGGGGTGTATTGCCGCATAAGGCTGACCAAGATTTCTCCGGAACGGAAATTTTCCCCTAATAAGTCCAGTACTTTTAAGGAGTTTTCAACCTGCCCGGGCAAAATCAAATGGCGAACGATGACACCCCGGACCATTTTCTCGCCAATAAAGGTTACATTCCCAGTTTGCCTAACCATTTCCCGGATTGTAGAAAGGGCTGTTTCCACATAACCGGGGGCGTTGGATAGTTCTTCCGCCAAGGCATTATCGCCGTATTTCATATCCGGCAAATAAATATCCACAAGACCATTGAGTTTCCCAACGGTCTCCGCTTTTTCGTAACCGCCGCAGTTATAGACCACCGGCACAGGCAGTTTGGGCCGTAACGCCGGGAGAATTGTGGGCAAAAAGTGGGTGGGCGTTACAAGGTCAATGTTCTCCGCCCCTTGGGCAATGAGCTTTTCCATTTCCTTCCGCAAAGCCGCGCTGTCCATAGGCGTTCCGGCAGGAGATGCGCTGATAGCCCTATTTTGGCAGTATTTACAGCCCAAAGTGCAGCCGCCGAAGAATATGGCGCCACTGCCGCCGCTGCCTGCCAGCACCGGCTCTTCCCACTTATGGAGCATCGTCTTTGCCACAAGCGCCACATCCGGACAGCGGCAAAAACCCGTTTCTCCTGCGGTTCTATCTATCCCACATTCCCGGGGGCAAATGATGCACTTTGAATAGTCCATAGGATTTCCTTTCAAAAAAGGGAGGGTTTCCCCTCCCTTTTTTATTTTTCTTCTTCCGGAGTAAAATCCAAAGTAAGTGTCTTTACATTGGTGCGAAGCTGGGTGCATTTTACGCCGGCAGCCTGAAACATCCGCTTGGAGGCCAATGTGGTGGGAGTAGTGGCATATTTATCCGAAAGATAAAATACCTCACGGACACCGCTCTGGATAATGGCCTTTGCGCATTCATTACAGGGAAACAGCGCCACATAGAGCTTACTGCCCCGCAAATCACGGCCGTTGGCATTGAGAATAGCGTTCAGCTCCGCGTGAACCACATAGGGATACTTGGTATCTTCACCCGTACGATTCCAAGGAAATTCGTCATCGGAGCAACCCTTAGGCATACCGTTATAGCCTGTAGAAATAATAATATTATCCTGAGATACGATGCAAGCGCCTACCTGGGTACTGGGGTCTTTGCTTCGCTTTGCCGCCAGCATAGCGATTCCCATAAAATACTCATCCCAACTGATATAATCCGAACGCTTCATTTTTGCGCCTCCCTGTGGTTTTTGCTTATTATAATACAAAATTTTCTATATAGCAAGCCCCGTACAAAAGTACGGGGCTTGTCTTAATCAAAAATATCTTTAAGGGTATCAAAGAATTTCTTCGCTTTAGGGGTGGATTTGTTATCCATTGTGCCGTCCAACTGCCGCAGAAGCTCTTTCTGTTCCTTTGTCAGCTTGGTAGGTGTTTCCACCACTACAAAGAAATGGTGGTTGCCGCGGCGGCGGGGGTCGTTAACCCGGGGTACACCCTTTCCTGCCAGTACAAATTCCTTGCCGGTCTGGGTGCCTTCGGGAATCTCGTATTTCACCTTACCGTCCAATGTAGGGATCTCAATTTCCGCGCCCAAAGCCGCCTGAGAAAATGTAATGGGGACTTCGCAGTACACTTCCGTACCTTCCCGCTTAAAGATGGGATGGCGCTTGATAGCAATTTCTACCAACAAATCACCGGAAGGTCCGCCGTTTGCGCCAACACAGCCCTCGCCACGGACACGGACGCTCTGTCCCGCATCCACACCGGCAGGGATGTTCACCTTCAGCTTGTGAGTACGCCGAACCTTCCCCTTGCCGCGGCAGGTATTACAGGGATTTTTGATAATCTTGCCTCGACCGCTGCACTGGGGGCAAGTGGTAGTAGACTGGATTGCCATACCCATAATATTCTGGGTCGTACGCACCTGCCCTGTACCACGGCAGGCGGAACAGGTTTCCGTCTCGCCGTCAGCAGAGCCTGTACCGCTGCAAGCGGAGCAATTTTCAATCCGCTGGGTGGATACCTCTTTTTCTGTACCAAAGGCCGCTTCCTCAAAGGTAACCTCTACCCGGGTGCCTACATTTTCGCCCCGCATAGGGCCATTTCTTGTGGAACTGCGGCGACCGCCACCGAAGAAATCGCCAAAAATATCTCCGAAATCTCCAAAGCCGCCAAAACCGCCAAAGCCATCAAAGCCCTGACCTCCATTAAAATTGGGGTCTACACCCTGGAAGCCGAACTGGTCATATCTTGCCCGCTTGTCGCTGTCGGACAGCACCTCGTAAGCCTCACCGATCTCCTTGAATTTTTCCTCTGCAGACTTATCGCCGGGGTTTCTGTCCGGGTGATATTTGCCTGCCAGCTTGCGGTAAGCTCTTTTTATGTCATCAGTACCGGCATTTTTATCAACACCCAGCACCTCATAATAATCGCGTTTATTTTCTGCCATAATTACACCTCAATGTGTAAAACATTGTAGGGCGGGGCTTGCTCCCGCCGTCTTTTATTACACCGAAAAGGGGCGGTGAAAACCGCCCCTTATTGGGGTTTTATCAGTCTACGGTTTCGTAGTCGGCGTCAACTACATTGTCATCGCCGGGCTGTGCCTCACCCTGGGGTGCGGCGTTCTTGTACAGCTTCTCGCTGACAGCGTAGAATGCCTTCTGCACTTCCTCGGTGGCTTCCTTAATGGCTGCCACATCGGTGCCCTTATTGACCTCTTTCAGCTTATCCACAGCGGTCTGGATGGACTGTTTCTCCTCCTCGGAGATCTTGTCGCCCAGCTCGGAGAGGGTCTTTTCCGTCTGATAAACGGTCTGGTCGGCCATATTGTGGGTATCCACTTCCTCACGGCGCGCCTTATCCTCGGCAGCAAACTGCTCAGCCTCACGGACAGCCTTGTCGATGTCCTCCTGAGAGAGGTTGGTGGAAGCGGTAATGGAAATCTGCTGCTCCTTACCGGTGCCCAGGTCCTTTGCGGAGACCTTTACGATACCGTTGGCATCAATGTCAAAAGTAACCTCGATCTGCGGTACGCCACGGGGTGCGGGAGCGATGCCGGAGAGCTGGAAGTTGCCCAATGTCTTATTATAAGCTGCCATTTCCCGCTCACCCTGCAGAACGTGGACATCTACAGAGGTCTGTCCGTCAGCAGCGGTGGAGAAAATCTGACTCTTGCGGGTAGGAATGGTGGTGTTGCGGTCAATCAGACGGGTAAATACGCCGCCCATGGTCTCAATACCCAGAGACAGGGGGGTAACGTCCAGCAGAACGATGTCCTTGACATCGCCGGTGAGAACGCCGCCCTGAATCGCTGCGCCAAGGGCAACACACTCGTCGGGGTTGATGCCCTTGAAGCCTTCCTTGCCGGTCAGGTTCTTAACCGCATCCTGCACAGCGGGAATACGGGTAGAACCGCCAACCAACAGAACCTTATTCAGGTCGGAAGCGGTGAGGCCTGCGTCGCTCATTGCCTGACGGACAGGCTTCAGGGTACGCTCTACCAGGTCTGCGGTCAGCTCGTTGAACTTCGCCCGGGAGATGGTAATGTCCATATGCTTGGGGCCGGTAGCGTCAGCGGTGATATAAGGCAGGTTGACGGTGGTGGTGGTCATACCGGAAAGCTCGATCTTTGCCTTCTCAGCAGCCTCACGGAGGCGCTGCATAGCCATCTTGTCGTTCTTCAGGTCAACACCCTCGGCCTTCTTAAACTCCGTTACCAGGTAGTCCATAATTCTCTGGTCAAAGTCATCGCCGCCCAGACGGGTATCACCGGCAGTTGCCAAAACTTCTACGATGCCGTCGCCGATTTCCAGAATGGAAACGTCGAAAGTACCGCCGCCCAGGTCGTAAACCATAATCTTCTGCTCGTTTTCCTTGTCAAGGCCATAGGCCAGAGCCGCAGCGGTAGGCTCGTTGATAATACGCTTTACCTCAAGACCGGCAATCTTGCCTGCGTCCTTGGTAGCCTGACGCTGTGCGTCGGAGAAGTACGCAGGAACAGTGATAACTGCCTCGGAAACCGTCTGACCCAAATAAGCCTCGGCATCTGCCTTCAGCTTCTGCAGTACCATTGCGCTGATTTCCTGAGGGGTGTAGCCCTTGCCGTCAACGGTAACATGATAGTTTTCGCCCATATGACGCTTGATGGAAGCGATAGTACGGTCTGCGTTGGTAACTGCCTGACGCTTTGCTACCTGACCGACCATACGCTCGCCGGTCTTGGAAAATGCAACCACAGAAGGTGTGGTGCGGCCGCCCTCGGCGTTAGCGATTACAACAGGCTCGCCGCCTTCCAGAACGGCTACACAAGAGTTGGTTGTACCCAAGTCAATACCAATAATCTTACCCATAATAAATTTCCTCCTATATAAATGAAAATTGTTTACCTTGTTTGTAGGGCGGGGGCTTGCTCCCGCCGCTTGATCCGCATTTTAGTTTGCAACCTGCACCATTGCGAATCTTACGATCTTTTCACCCAGCTTAAAGCCTTTTTGGAACACCTGGGTGATGGTGTTTTCTCCAAAATTCTCATCATCTATATGCATCACCGCATTGTGGATATTGGGATCAAATATGTCGCCCGGCTGTCCGTAAATTTCAACACCCAAAGTGCCGAAAATCTTTACAAGCTCGGTGAGGGTCAGTTCCACGCCCTTTTTGTAAGCTTCATCCGCTGTGGGCTGGTTAAGGGCTCTCTCCAGGTTGTCGTACACAGGCAGGAGCTTTTCTATTGCCTCAGCTTTGCCCAAAGTGTAAAGCAGTTCCTTTTCTTTGGTGTTGCGCTTGCGGAAATTGTCGTATTCAGCAGCCAACCGCAGGTGCGCATCCCGTTCCAAATCGTACTTTTCTTTCCACTGGTTAAAGGCTTCTTCTATTTCTGCCTCTGATTCCTTATCCAAAACGACGGTTTCGCCTTCATCGGCAGGTTGTACCGTTTCTTCCGCCGCTGTCTTTACTTCTTCCTCTTTTTGCTTTTTCGCCACGCTTACGCCTCCTTATCAGTATCGCCCGTCAGTTGGGGCTGCTCCGGTTTTGCAAACATCCGGGACAGACTCTCAGCAAAGTAGCTCAGTCTTGCGGTTACCTTTGCGTAATCCATCCGTGTAGGGCCGACCACGCCGATCATACCCTGCATACCGTCGCCGATGTCAAATTTTGTCATTACCACGCTGGTGTCTTTTAGTTCACGGGATACATTTTCGGGTCCGACCAAAACCTGTGTGCCGTTGGCATTTTGCATCACCGCAGGAAGATTCATAAGGGCTTCCTCGTCCAATGTGGTCATCAGCCGCTGGGCTTTGTCCACATCCCGGTACTCCGGCTGACCCAAAAGCCGCATATGACCGGTAACCACCAAATTGGTATCCGTTTGGCGGTGCAGGGTATCTGCGGTAAATTCCACAATTACCGGTACCAGGCTGGCGCCGTTACCTGCGGAGCGCATTACCCTTTCCATCAGGCTTTGGGTAAATTCCTCGGCAGGGAGGTCGGTCATTGTGGCGTTCAGCAGAGCCGCCAAGACCTGCAGGTCTGTTTCTGTAATGCTCAGGGGCAGCTTAATGAGCTTATTGACAACCTCGTCATTTGTAAGCATTACCACTAAGATGAAGCTGCCCTCACCGGCTAAGATCAGGTCAAATCTGCGAACCTTCACACCACCGTAGCGGGAAGCTGCGGAAATAGCAGGCAGGTCGGTGGCCTGAGAAACCAGCTTTGCCACTTTCTCTACCAGCTTATCCACTTTCTGCATTTTTTCTTCCAATGCTATATTGATGGACTGGGTTTCATCTAAAGACAGGCGGTAATCCTGCATCAGTTCATCCACATACAGCCGGTAGCCTGCGGCAGAAGGCACACGTCCCGCGCTGGTATGGGGCTGGTCCAAATAACCCATCGCTGTCAGCTCCGCCATTTCATTGCGGATGGTTGCGGAGGAATACTGCATATCCGGCATTGCCGCAATGGCCTTAGAACCAACCGGCTCCGCGGTGGAAATATAAAGGTCTACAATACTGCGCAGTACCTTTTTTTGCCGCTCGGTCATCTCCATTTTGTATCCCTCCTTTTGTGTTAGCACTCATTTCCCCCGAGTGCTAAGCACACTATAGCAGAGAGTGCTAAAATTGTCAATAGCACTTTTTGAATAATATATGAATTTTTTAGCATGTTCATCCAAGACGACAAAAAGGAGAGTCTTTCGACCCCCCTTTTATTCTTTTTTTTCCGCATTCAGGGCATCCACCACAATGTCCGGATAGGGATTTACCACCACAGTGCGGTGGCTGTGATAGATCACCATACCCGGCTTGCCGCCGGGAATCCGCTTGATTCTTCCCACGGGATTAACATCCACCGGAATATTCTGTCCCCCGGCGGTTTCCGCATAATGGGCGGCAAGCTGCGCCGCCTGGGTGATGGTATCATCCGGCGGGGTTCTGCCTGCGCAGCCGATAATCACGTGGCTGCCGTGAACCTTTTGGGCGTGAAGCCACAAATCGTCCTTGCGGGCAAATTTGAAGGTCAATTCTTCGTTTTGCTTATTGTTCCGACCCACATAAATGGGATAGCCGTCGGTAGATTCAAACCGCAAGGGAGGCAGCTTCCCCTGTTTCATCTGCTTTTTGCCGCCGTCAGCGCGGAGATACCCGCCCTCCTGCAGCTCCTGCCGGATTTCCTCTAACTCCCGGTCGGTTTCCGCCCGGTTTAATTCGTGTAGGACACTTTGCAGGTAAGAAAGCTCCGTTTCTCCGATTTCAATCTGCCGTGTCAGCTCTTTTTCCGCATTTTTCCGCTTGCTATAGTCTTTATAGTACTTGGCGGCATTTTGCTGAGGGGAAAGCAAGGGAGAAATGGCAACCTCAATGGTCGCCATATTCTCATCATAAAAATCCTCTACCTGTACCTTCGTCATACCCTTTTCCATTTTGTGGATATTCGCTGTCAGGATATCCCCAAGCTGACGTAGCCGCTCCCGGTCGTAGGTTTCCTGCAATTCTTTTTCCTGAATGGCAAGCTTTCGCTGAAGCCGCTGAATGAGGTTTTGCACCGTTTTTCTCACTGCCTGGCTTTTCTGTGCCATAGCTTCTTTTCTGTCTTTTTGGCTGTAAAAACCGTCTAAAAGAGCGCAAAAACTCTCTTTTGTCTTATATTCACCGTACTGCTCTACCGGGCAGAAGGCATACTGCTTGGGTGTGCCGTCCGGGGCTGTATATACGCAGGGAACAGGGTTATTTATATATTTTTCAAAAAATGCCTGTAGTCTTTCCGCAACCAAAGGCAAATTCTGCCCCTCTAAGCGGGCATCAGTCTCCCCCAGTGCATACAGCGCCGCCTCCCGGCAAACAAGGGGCGATAAACCGCCCAAGGTGTCCATCAGCCGCTGGTGGAGCAGATCCGCACCGGGAGAAGACAAAATCCGCAGATAATCCGCTTCCGAAAGGGTAACGGGATCTTCTTTTTCCATCGGCTGGGGGTGCTGATAGTAAAGTCCGGGGAGGGCAGGCCGTCCTGAAACAGTATCCAGACCCACACGGCGAAGGCAATCAAGGATTCTCCCCTCTTTGTCCACCAAATATAGGTTGCAGGTGCGACCCATCAGCTCAGCAATGAGAGATTTTTCTGTAGGATCGCCCATTTCGTCAATGCAGTCAAAGGTAAATTTCGCCCAGCGTTCCATCGGAAGCTGTTCAATTTTTGTGAGTCTGCCGCCGGACAGATGTTTGCGAAGTAACATACAGAACATCGGCGGCTGGGCCGGGTTTTCCATAGACTGCTCCGTAAAATGAAGCCGGGGAGCCGTGGGAGAGATGGCAAACAGCAGCTTTTGCCGCCCGGCAGCGGTTTTTAATAGCACCAGCACCGTATCCCGGGTAGGCTGATGAATCTTCTCCACCCGGCTGCCGATGGCGGTTTCCTTGATTTCTCCTAATACCGCCCGGAGAAAAAACGCATCAAAGGCCATTTGTTTCCTCCATTCCCAATAGGAACAGTTCATTTAACCGTTCCGTTCTGCCCAGCAGATAAAGGGCGCCGAAAAGCGCTTCCAAGCCCGTTGCCCTGGCATACTCCTGAGGCGTTGCCGCCTTGGGGGCTGCGTGGGTGTGGGCATTTTTTCCCCGGCGGAAAAAGGCAAGCTCTTCCTCGGAAAGAACAGGCAACAGCTTGTCCGCCACCTTCGCCTGGGTAACGGCATTTACTAATTTAACGGTGTTTTTATGGAGGTTATTCACCTTTTTTCCACCTTTATCGCACAGGTATGCCCGGCACAAAAGCTCATACACACCGTCGCCAATATGGGCAAGACCCAGGTTTGAAATTTCATTTACCTGAGCAAGTGTCATATGCATTGCAAAATAATTTTCCATAAAGCCTCCCAGCAGGCACATTTTTATTGTATAGTAACAGAAATGGCGATAAGTGTCAAATTCTCCGGGAATATTTTTTGTTGCCATTACAGCCTATCTGTGATAAAATATTTACAAAGCAAAAATGAGAAAGAGGTGTTTTCTATGATTGGTTCCGGACTTAAAAAATTCGCAGAAGCCAACGGTCTTTCTGTGGGCGGCGGTGTTGGCTACGGTAATCTCCGTGGTTTCCAGACCACCCTTTCCGAGGGCAGCGGCTTTAAGCAAATGATCATTCAGACCAAATTCCCCGATGTAGAAAAATTAAACGCTTTGCAAGCTTCCCTGAACAGCGTAAACCTGCAAAGGGAATACCGTGTGCAGCAGCTTTCCTTTGCTCCCAACGGTGTCGTCATTGTCTTTTTTGACAATCCCGGTACGATGAAGAAAATAGAAGCCTTTACCGACTGGTTCTTCCCCCAGCTTTCCGAAACCGGTGCCACCGGCGCTGATATCTGCCCGGAGTGCGGAGAAGTTTTGGACACAGACGGTGTCTGGAGAATGGTCTCCGGGGTTGCCGGCTGTTACCATCCTGCCTGTGCAGAAAAAATTTCACAGGAGCTGGTGGCAGAAAGCGAAGCACGCTCCCAGGCAGACGACGGTACTTATGTCAAAGGTGCCATCGGCGCTTTTATCGGCACACTCCTCGGTGCCGTTGTTTGGGCCCTCGTATTGAGTGCAGGTTATGTAGCATCCCTCATTGGTTTACTGATTGCATTCCTTGCAGATAAGGGCTACGACCTGCTCAAAGGCCGTCAGGGAAAAGGTAAGATTGCTATTTTGATCGTCTCTGTTATCATCGGTGTTGCCGCAGGCACCGCCCTTTCCTTGGTACTTCAGATTGTAAGCGAACTGAATCAAGGGCTATTCCCTCCCGGATGGAGTTACGCGGACATTCCGGAAATCTTTATGATCTGTATGGAGGATCCCAGCATTTCCTCTGCTATGATAAGTAACTTCGGTCAGGGCTTACTGTTTGCCGCCATTGGTGTGGTGCTCTTTATCAAGCAAGCCGCCAAAAAGGTTACCGATCCCAAAATGAAAGAATTAAACTAAAGATTTTCGCCCCCGGAATACCGGGGGCGAAAATTTATACTTTTTCCAAAACAAAGGCGGTTCTGTTGGGGAGATAGAGCATAATCCCTGTATTTCCGTTCTGTTCCACCGTTTCGTAGGTTTGGTGATAAACCCGGCCAAAGCCGCCGAAGCAGTAATCATCGGTTGACATAACTGCTTTGTAGGCTCCCTTTTCCGGCACAGGCACAAAGCAATCTGTGTAGCTTTCTGTAGGATGGAAATTAAACACAAAAATGCCTGCGCCTTTTTGGTAAGCCATCCATTTTTTCTGGTTTTCCACATAAAGCTGCCGATCTTTCCCTGTAAATACCCGCAGGCGTTTGCCCAGCGCTACCATTGCTTTTTCAAAATCGTTCAGGTATTCGTAGCGAAGCTGTTTGTTATCTGCCAAGCTCCACTGCCGGCGGCAATAGTGATAGCTCCAGCCGTTGCCCTCCCGGGGAAAATCAATCCATTCCGGGTGTCCGAACTCGTTACCCATAAAGGTAAGGTAGCCTTCACCGCCTAAGCTCATTGTGAGCAATCTGAGCATTTTATGCAGCGCCATACCCCGGTCGATAATGGGATTTTGGCTGCTCTTTTCCATTCCCCAGTACATTTCCTGATCACAGAGGCGGAACATAATGGTCTTATCGCCTACAAGTGCCTGGTCGTGGGATTCGCAGTAGCCGATGACCTTTTCTTTGGGTCTGCGGGAGGAAAGCTCGTAGTAAATATGGAACAAATCCCAATTTTCGTCCGGCACTTCCTTCAAAATTTTGATCCACATATCCGGCACACCCATAGCAAGTCGATAATCAAAGCCCAAACCGCCCCAAGATACAGGCAGAGCAAGTCCCGGCAGCGCCGAAGTATCCTCTGCAATGGTGATGGCGTTGGGATTAAGCTGACGAACCAGCAAGTTGGCAAGCTGGAGATAGGTTACCGCCTCTACATCCGTGTTCATAGAGAAATAGGCGTCATACCCCATAAAGTCCTGCCCCAAACCGTGATTATGGTAGAGCATAGAGGTAACACCGTCAAAGCGAAAGCCGTCAAAATGATATTCCTCCAGCCAATATTTCAGGTTGGACAGCAGGAAATGCAGAACCTCATTTTTGCCATAGTCAAAACACTTTGTTCCCCAAGCGGCGTGGTCGCCCCGGGGTCCTTCGTGGAAGAACTGATACTCCGTTCCGTCAAAGCAGGCGATCCCTTCCCGGGTATTTTTACAGGCATGGGAATGCACCACATCCAACAGCACCGCGATGCCCATTTTATGGGCGGTGTTAATCAACTCTTTCAGCTCCTCCGGCGTGCCAAACCGGGAAGAAGCGGCAAAGAAATTCGTAACCTGATAGCCAAAGGAAGCATAGTAGGGATGCTCCATAATGGCCATAATCTGCAAGGTATTATACCCTAATTTTTTGATGCGGGGCAAAATATTTTCGGTAAATTCCCGGTATGTGCCCAGTTTCCCCTCTTCCTGGGCCATTCCGATATGACATTCATAAATAAACAGCCGTTTTTTGGGCTTGAAACCGCTGTCTGTCCAAGCATAGGGGGCTTCATCCCAAATCACGCCGCACCAGCTATGATCTACAGGATTCTGCTCCACTCTGTGGATATACAGGGGAATCCGCTCCATTTCCTCTCCCCCACGGCATACCACAGCCATCACCCGCATACCGGATTTTAACCGGTCATTTCCCGGTAAAAACAGTTCAAAAACACCGTTATCTTTCTTTTCCATTGGGAAGGCATACCGATCCCAGGCGCAAAAATCGCCGGTAAGGTACAACTTGTCCGCCCCGGGTGCCCACTCCCGGTAATACCAGCCGTCCTCTGTTTTGTGGAAACCAAAATATAAATGACCTGTTGCAAAATCACTGAGACTGCCACCCTCTGGAAGAATGCGACCCAAGGTCTCCTCCAAACAGGTCTTCCGAAGAATCAAGTCGTTATGATAATTTTTCAGCAGGGGATCACAAGAAAAAATCTTCATAGCCGTTCCTCCTTGGTATTACTTATCTTTAGTTTATTTCCTTTTCCATATCCTGTCAAGGAAAATAAAAAGGTCTGAAACAGTCGTTTCAAACCTTTTTTGTGAATTTTTCCTTACATTTTGGGCAGGTGATGGCAATTTTTCCTTTACCACGCGGCACACGCACAGTCTGCCGACAGCGTGGGCAGGTAAAATATCTGTGTTCCCGATCCCGGATTCGCTCTACAAGCAGCAAATATTTCCGATTTTCCTGATACCGCTTGTAGGTATTGCGGGAAAAACAACGAAATAATGCAAGCAGCATAAAACAGTAGGACACCGTTGTAAGCGCCAATCCGACCGTTATATCTCTGATAAACAAATTGACAAGGCAAGTAATAAGACCCAAGCCCAGCAGTAAATTGTTAAGCTTATCCGTTCCATATCTTCCTGTCATAAACCGGCGAAAAGCCTGAGAAAGGCGCTGGCCAATCTTTTTCATAGCACAACTCCTTTTGCTACATTTCTTTACGGTCTCATTATAATACACTTTTTCCAAAAAACAACCGTTTTGCCGGAAAGTTTACGATTTGTTAACGCCGAAAGGAAAAATGCCGTCCTTACCACACATCCGTTAACCCGTATGTAAATGAATATTTTTATTCCCACCAGCGGAAAACTTTACTTTTCTCCCAAAGGATAGTATAATATTCAAAGAATAATTCTAACAGGAGGCGACGCCAAATGCTGGATAAACTGCAGGCGGTGGAGAACCGCTTTGAAGAGCTGTGCGCAAAAAGCGAACAGCCGGATTTTTATGCCGATCCCAAAAAGGCCGCCGCTATTTTGCGGGAACGGAACGATTTAGAGCCGATTATCAACGCTTATCGTTCTTACCGTACCGCTTTGCGGGATATGGAGGAAGCGGAAGACCTGATGAGCGACCCGGAAATGCGGGAACTGTGTCAGGACACCTATCAGGAAGCAAAGGCCCAAAAGGAGTCTCTTTTTTCCCAGCTTCAGATTTTGCTTCTGCCTAAAGATCCCAATGATGATAAAAATGTGATTGTGGAAATTCGGGGCGGTGTCGGTGGCGAGGAAAGCGCGCTGTTTGCCCACAGTCTGTTCCGGATGTATAGTATGTACGCCGCCCAAAAGGGCTGGAATATTGAACTGATGAACTATAACGAAACCGAGCTGGGTGGCGTAAAGGAAGCGGATTTCGTGGTAAACGGCCGGGGCGCTTACTCAAGACTCAAATACGAGTCCGGTGTTCACCGTGTTCAGCGCGTACCGGAGACGGAATCCGGTGGCCGGGTTCACACCTCTACAGCAACGGTAGCTGTCCTCCCGGAAATGGAAGAGGTGGATGTGCAAATTAACCCGGCTGATATTGAAATGCAGGTCTACCGGGCATCGGGAGCCGGCGGTCAGCACGTGAATAAGACAAGTTCCGCCGTTCGGTTGATTCATAAGCCCTCCGGCATCGTGGTTGCCTGTCAGGAGGAGCGAAGCCAACTGCAAAACCGGGAAAAATGTATGCGGATGTTAGCCTCCAAGCTCTACGAGATCGAGCAGGAGAAGTTAGATTCCCAAGTAACCGGCATGCGCCGCAGTCAGGTAGGTACGGGTATGCGAAACGAGCGAATCCGCACCTATAATTTCCCCCAAGGCCGTGTTACCGACCACCGAATCGGTCTGACCCTCTACAAAATTGACGCGGTGATGGACGGCGCTATTGATGAAATCATCGATGCCCTTGCCACCGCCGACCAGGCTGAGAAGCTAAAGAATAGCCAGTAAGTCTTCCCCAGGGGAAGGCCGTAGAAAGGATAATTTATGGAATACATCACCAACTCTCCGGAGGAGACGGAGGCTTTAGGTGCGGCGTTGGGCCGTGTTTTGGAGCCTGGAACCGTCATTGCCTATTCCGGTGATTTGGGTGCGGGAAAAACCGCCTTTACCCGTGGCATTGCCCGTGGACTTGGCATTTTAGAGCCGGTTACCAGCCCCACTTACACCATTGTAAACGAATATACTGCCGGACGGCTGCCCCTGTTTCACTTTGATATGTACCGCTTAACCTCTTCCGAGGATCTTTGGGATATCGGCTGGGAGGATTACTTAGAAAGAAACGGTATCTGCGCTGTGGAATGGAGCGAAAATGTATCGGATGCATTAGAAAACCCCTTGCTGCTTCACATAGAAAAGCTGGGGGACACCAGCCGCCGTATTACCCTGAAAGGAGACATTCCCTATGCTTTTAGCCTTTGAAACCTCCGCAAAAGCCGCTTCGGTTGCCCTTTTCGACAGGGAAAAGCTTTTGGGCGAAAGCTATCAGAACACCGGGCTGACTCACAGCCAGACCCTTATGCTGATGGCTGAGGATTTAATGAAAAATTGCGGCATTTCTGTAAGTAGTCTGACCGGCGTTGCCGTGGCCGCAGGCCCGGGCAGCTTTACCGGCGTGCGGATCGGTGTATCTGCCGCAAAGGGGCTCTCTTGGGGCCGGGATATTCCCTGTTGGGGTGTCTCCTCCTTAGAGAGTATGGCTTTGGGTTTGGGTGTGCAGGACGGGTACATTCTTCCCATAATGGACGCCCGCAGAGCACAAGTTTATACAGCGCTATTTTCCGTAAAAAACGGTGTGGTTACCCGTGTCTTGGAGGATCAGGCCATTGCCCTGACCGAATTAAAAGAAAAACTGCCCTCTGATATGCCGATTTTTTTGGTTGGCGACGGCAGTAGCCTTACTTATGCCACCCTGAAAGAGGAAATTCCCTCTTTGGTTATGCCCCCGGAGCATAAAATGCACCAAAGGGCTGTAGGCGTGGGTCTTGCAGCATACAGAGCTATTTCCCATGGGGAAACGGGCGACCCAGAAAACCTTACCCCCAACTATCTCCGTCTTTCCCAAGCAGAACGGGAACGACTGGAAAAATCGAAATAAAATTGAGGACGGAATTTACATTCCGTCCTCTTTTTGTTCTCTTCTGTAACGCTTTTGGGAGCGGCACCAAAGGAAAATCAGGATTGCCTGCAACACAACCCCTACGCCGATCAAAATGGCGCAATGCATAAAGAAATCCTGAGGCAACACCCGGATAATCCCATCGGTGTAGGGATTAAACATCCAGTTTTCCTTTCCGGGGAAGAAAATATGGTGGAACACCGTAAACGCCCGGTCAAAATCCGATGCGGCCAGCGCGCCCACAACAATAGGAATCACAATCACGCCCAACGCCGCCCAAAATGCCGCAGGTTTCTTAAGCAGGCGGTACGGGCCAAGCTTCCGCCGAGTAAAAAAGAGAATCAGTAAAGTAGCAGCGGACAGAATCAGCACAGTGGCGTTTAAATCAAACAGCACCTTACAATCTACAAAATGGTCCTTTCCCTCTTCGGAATAGGGTATCACGCCGGTGGAAAATTCCTTACCGGGAATCGTCAAATAGTCCAACACCTCATCATAGGCCTGCTTGATCTCCTCATAGGTATAGCCGCTCTGCTCGGGAAGATCCATTCCTACAATATGGGCATAGTAAAAGCCGCGAAGATAAATAGGCAGCCCGATGGACGATGTTAAAATAAATAAAATCAGCGCCAAAGCAAGGATAAAGGAAGCCCCACGACTGCCTTGGGTCTCGTTATGCCGCATAATATACACCTCTTGTTTCAGGATAGAGAGAATATACCACAGATTTCTCCAACAAGCAAGTACCCACGGCTGGAAAGGGTTTGGGGATAATATAATCCGGCTCTCTTGTGGAAAGAGGGCCGGATTTTGTTTTTGTTCTCTTAATGGCTGTGGGAATGACTACTTTCTTCTTTATCCAGAATTTCGCCGGTAAGACCGTTAATGAGATACTCCCAGTTTGTGCCGCCAACAGTAATATAGACCAAATAACAAGGTATGCCGTCTTCCTCGGTGGTGTGGATGTGTAAACTGCTGACCTTACTCTCTTTCACATTCAGGTCATTGAGCACCACCTTTTTTGCGCCGTCTTCCGACAGAGGACCGTCATCATTTCTACTGCCCACAGCGGCAAAAATCACAATGCCCACCAAAATAACGGCAATAACCACAACAGGAAGCAAATATTTTTTCTTTTTCATAAGAAAGTCCCCTTTTTTTCTTTTATGATAGCACGAAAATTTATTAAGTCAAGGAACGGTTTATCCCCAAACCTCCATAGGCTTTCCGCAACAGCGGGGAATAGACTGACCTTCTTTTACATCCAAAATCTTATGACAGATAGGGCAGTACACCTGACAGTCCTTTTCCGCCCGTACCACAAAGCTTTCTCTTGCCTTTAATTCGCTTTCCATAAAAACTCCCTTACAGCACCAAGGACGGTGCGGTATAAACCCGGGCGGCGTATTCCTGATCCAAAAGATACAAACTCTTGGGGTCTTGGCCGAACAGGTGGTAGCGGCTGATCATGGTATCGGCGTTCTTTTCCTCTTCCATCTGCTCATCTACGAACCAATCCAAGAATTTCATCGTCCGGTAATCCTTTGCCTGATGGGCTTCGTGGTAAATATTGTTAATCAAGTCGGTAACATAGCGCTCGTGCTCCGCGGCAACCTTCAAGGGCTGTAGCACAGAGGTAAATTCCTTATCGGGCTTACCGATGGCTTCCAGTGTTACCTTCAGGCCGTTATTTTGCATATATTTAAGAAACAGCAAGGCGTGATCCCGTTCCTCCTGGGCCTGAATCATATAATAGTTGGCATATCCGTCCAAATCCAAAGAATCATAGTAATTGGAAATATCCAGGTATAAATATGCGGAGTAAAGCTCCTTATTGATTTGCTCATTTAAGAGCATTGCGACTTTTTCGTTCATATTATCTCCTCCGTTTTTATAAAAACCGGTGGGCAAAACCCACCGGTTTTGTGTTTTTCTTACTTGAAGTAGCGCTCCAGCAGACCCTGCAGAGCCTTGCCGTGACGGGCCTCGTCACGAGCCATCTCATGGACGGTGTCGTGGATGGCATCCAGGCCGTTCTTCTTTGCGCAAGCGGCCAGGTCGAACTTGCCGGCAGTTGCGCCGAACTCGCAGTCTACGCGCCAGGCAAGGTTATCCTTTGTGGTGGCCTTCATATTGGGCTCTAAAGTGCTGCCCAGCAGCTCTGCAAACTTAGCTGCGTGCTCAGCCTCTTCCCAAGCTGCCTTTTCCCAGTACAGACCGATTTCGGGGTAACCTTCCCGGTGGGCAATCCGGGCCATACACAGGTACATACCGACCTCGCTGCACTCGCCGTTAAAGTTGGCGAACAGCTGCTCCTTGATATATGCCTTGTCTTCTGCGGAAATATCAGGATTGTTCTCGACAGTCTTTTCGTAGATGCCGAACTCGTGCTCAGCAGCCAGCTTCATCTCGCCCTTCTGCTCTATGAACTTGGAAGCGGGAACCTTACATACGGGGCAGCGGAACTCAGCGTTCAGCTCCTCGGCAGTGTGAACATAACCGCATACAGAACATACAAACTTTTTCATAATTTTTTCCTCCAAATTTTTCATTTTTATTTTTTGTTTTTATATACAATCTTTGCACTTTCCGGTAAAACTCAGGTGGCAAACCTCCACCCGACCTCCGGTGCCGTTTTCCACGGCGCTGCACAGGGCCGCCGGGGTTTCTACCTCGGGCAGGTCCAGGACCTTTCCGCATTCACTGCAGATAAAGTGGACGTGGGGCTCTATGTTGCCGTCGAACCGTTCAATTCCTCTCACTGTGCCGAGACTGGCTACCAGACCCTGGTTTTTGAACAGCGCCAGGTTGCGGTAGACAGTGGCAATAGACAGGTCAGGACAGTCCTTTTTTACACCCGCCAGCACCATCTCGGCTGAGGGGTGCTCTGTTGTTGCCCGAAGGTAAGAAAGGATGGCGTTGCGCTTTCGGAATTGCTTTTGCGTCTCCATATTTTCTTCCTCCTAAATTAGAATAATTCTTATTTACATTTATACTATAACATCCATTTTTCTTTTTGTCAACACTTTTTTTGAAAATTTACTAAAAAAGTTTTTTTCTGTGGAAAAAGTCCCTTCTACTTATTTAATAATGTATATTCGCAAAAAAACCTTGTTTTTTCCACAGATATGTGGTAAAATTTACGGTGAATAGTTGTACCTGTTTTTAAGATTTTTACGGCGGTTTACTAAGAGAGAAAGGAGCCGATTTTATGTATTCATCTGCCTATGTCTGGGCGAAAATTCTCCATTATTTAGAGGAACGGCTGAGCAGTACCATCATTTCCGGCTGGTTTGACGACGCAGAGGTTGTGGAGCTGACGGGAGAGCATTTGGTGATCCATACCCCCTCGGAATTTCACCGGGATATGATTGAGAAAAAGACTTCGGATTTAATCAACGCCGCTCTGCGGGAGATTTTTGATTCCAATGCCACCTTGCTGGTTTTAGGCGACCAGGAGCTGGAATGTTACAAGGAAAAAGAAAAGGGTGTTCCCCAGATTGCATTCAATCCCCAGTTCTCTTTTGAAAATTTCGTAGTCGGCCCTTCCAACCGCTTTGCCCACAGCGCCGCAAAGGCCGTTACCAACACTCCCGGTCAGGTTTATAACCCCCTGTTTATTTACGGACCTGCCGGTGTAGGTAAGACCCACCTGCTGTACGCCATTGCCAACGGTATTCGGAAAAATTCTCCCAATGCCAACATTGTCTATATTAAGGGCGACCAATTTACCAACGAATTGATCGCCGCCATCGGCAGCGGTAAAAATATTGAATTCCGCAATAAGTACCGGGAAGCCGACCTGTTCCTCATTGATGACATTCAGTTCATCGCCGGCAAGGAATCCACCCAGGAGGAGTTTTTCCATACCTTCAATAAGCTCTATGAGGAGCACAAGCAGATCGTTATGACCTCCGACCGGAAGCCCAGCGATATGCTGACCCTGGAGGACAGACTGAAAACCCGTTTTGAATGGGGTCTTATTGCCGACATTCAACCGCCGGACTACGAGACCCGTATGGCCATCATTAAAAACAAGGCCGTTTCTTTGGGCTTAGACCTGCCTGACGATGTATGTAACTATATCGCCGTCAATGTTACTACCAATGTCCGGCAGATTGAAGGAACCGTTAAGCGAATTATGGCATACCGGGACTTGAACAATATGCCTTTGGATCTTCCCAACGTTACCCGCGCTATGAGCGATATGTTTAAGAGCGAAGGAAGCTCCCTCCCCACGCCCAACCTGATTATCAGCCAGGTTTGTAAATTCTACTCTATCGACGAATCTGTCCTTCGCGGTAATCAGCGCACCAAGATAGTGGCAGAAGCCCGGCATATTGCCGTGTATCTGATCCGGAAGCTGACAAATCTCAGTCTTCCTGCCATCGGCACAGAGCTGGGCAAGGATCACACCACCATTCTCTACTCCGTGGAAAAAATTGAAAAGGCGTTGCAGATTGGCGACACCGCCCTGCAAAATAACATCCGGGATATTACAGCAAACATCAATTCCTGCCTGTAATTTATCCACAGGGCATTGTGGAATGTGGAAGAATTTTCTGTGGAAAATTTTTTTGAGAATTTTTTCTCACAGCGCTTGTTGAAAAGTTCTGCAAAGTTTACAGGTTGCTTGTGGATAAAAAAGCACCTGTTTCCGCAGGTTTTCGGAGTTTTCCCCATATATTCTCCCCTACTGCTATTATTACTACCTAAAATATCTATTTATATATCTATATATTATTATTTTCAGAAATGAGGTTTTGCATATGCGTTTTACCTGTGAAAAAAGTATGCTGGTAACGGCCCTGAATATTACAAGCCGTGCTGTTGCCCCCAAGAGCGCCCTTTCTGCTTTGGAAGGTATTTTCTGCGAAGCCGCAGGCGATTTGACTTTTACCGGCTACAATATGGAAACAGCGGTTACCTACCGTGTAGAGGCAGAAATTACCGATGCCGGTAAGTGCATTTTCCCTTCCCGTCTTTTCGGTGATATTATCCGCCGCCTGCCGGAAGGCCCTGTTACCGTCTCCGTAGATGAAAATTACAAGGTTTCCGTCCGTGCAGGTTATTCTTCCTTTACCATTTCTGCGGAAAATGCCAATGATTATCCGGAGCTTCCCGATGTCAGTGGCGGTCGGAATGTGGCGCTGCCCCAGAACCATCTGAAGGAACTGATTTCCAGCACCATTTTTGCGGTATCTGAAAATCAGGGGCGGCCGATCCATACCGGCGTAAAGTTTGAGGTGGAGACAGATAAGGTTTCTGCTGTAGCAGTTGACGGCTTCCGTCTTGCTCGGCGTACCTTCCCTATCCAGGCAGAAACAGAGGTTTCCTTTGTGGTGCCTGCACAGGGATTAAAGGAAGTGGAAAAAATCCTCGCAGATAACGATGATGAAGTTTCTTTCACTTTGGGAAGTAAGCATATTTTGTTCCATTTAGGAGATGCAACCCTGATCTGCCGTCTTTTAGAGGGTGATTTCTTAGATTGGCGGAAAGTCGTACCTACCAACAGCCCCGTTAAGTTGACTGCCAATGTCTCCGATCTGTCTTCTGCCATTGAGCGTGTAGGTTTGATCGTTTCCGAAAAGTATAAGAGCCCTGTTCGTTGCATTTTCTCCGAGCAGGTATTACAGCTTCGGACCAATACAACCATCGGTGCCGCTGAGGACCGTTGCAGCATTGCCGGCGACGGTAAGGAACTGGAAATCGGCTTCAATGTTCGCTATCTTGCCGATGCTTTGCGGGTCATTCCCAGCGAAGAGGTGGTATTGGAGCTGACCAACAGCCTTAGCCCCATCGTCTTTACCTCTGCGGAAGAAAAGTATGACTTTGCATATATGGTTCTGCCGGTCAGAATTAAGAATTGAGTGAAAATATGAAAGTAACCGTTAAGAAAAAAGAAAATTATGTCCCGGTTATTATCGGAACAGAGTTCATTAAGCTGGAAGCGGCGCTGAAATTTGCAAATGCCGTAGAATCCGGTGGTATGGCTAAGACTGTTATCCAGAGCGAGGAAGTTTTGGTAAACGGTGAAATTTGTACTATGCGTGGCAAAAAGCTTTATCCCGGTGATGTGTTTAGCTTCAATGGGCAGAGCTATCTGATTTCTATCCATGCAGCTGTATAATATCTCCCTCCGGGATTT